>DATBSU010000028.1:0-2544 GCA_036559585.1 Methyloceanibacter sp. | reverse complement strand
ACCGGTATGGCCCTTGACCCAGTGCCAATGCACTTTGTGCCGGTGCGTGGCGAGTTCCAGCCGCTTCCACAGCTCCTCATTGGCGACCGGCTTCTTGTCCGACGTGCGCCAGCCATTGACCTTCCATTTCTTGATCCATTGTGTGATGCCGCCGCGCAAATAATTGGAGTCGGTGTAAAGCTCGACATGAGACGGCTGCTTCAGCGCTTCGAGCGCTTCGATCGCGGCCGTTAGCTCCATGCGGTTATTGGTGGTCTGCGTCTCGCCGCCTTTGATCTCTTTCCGATGCCCACCAGACTCGAGAATGGCGCCCCAGCCGCCAGGCCCCGGATTTCCCGAGCATGCGCCATCGGTGTGGATCACGACCTTGGGCATCGAGGTCATGAATGATCCTTCAGCCCATAGTCGCGATAGGACTTCACCCGCCGGTGGAATCTGAGCTTGCGGAGATACTCGTTCGGGTCCTTGAACTTCACCATCGCATTCTCGTCGGTATTGAGCCAGTCATAGCTCCGCGTCAGCAGGAAGCGGAGCGCCGCCCCTCGCGCTAGCAGCGGCAGCGCCTTGAGCTCTTCGGGCGTGAGCCGCCGCGCCGCCTCATAGGCCTGCAACATCGCTCGCGCCTTGGTCACGTTGAAACTGGCATCGGTCTCGAAGCACCAGGCATTGAGGCAGACCGCGATGTCATAGGCCAGGAGGTCGTTGCAGGCGAAATAGAAATCGATCAACCCCGACAGCCGGTCGCCGAGGAAGAACACATTGTCGGGGAACAGGTCGGCATGAATGACGCCGGAGGGTAGGCCCCCTGGCCAATGCGCCGACAAAAAGCTGAGCTCCTTCTCGATCTCCGCCGCCAAACCGGGAATGACTTCGTCGGCATGCGGCTTGATCGCGGCGAACAGCGACTGCCAACCTGCAAGCGACAGCGTGTTCGGGCGTTGCATCGGAAAATCCGCGCCGGCGAGATGGAATTTGGCGAGCGCCTGGCCGAGACCTGCGCAATGCTCGATGCCCGGCCGCCTCACCGAGACGCCGTCGAGGAAGGTGATCAATGCTGCAGGTCGCCCGGCAAGCTCGTTCAGCATGCGGCCCTGGCCGTCGCGGACCGGTAATGGGCAGGAAATGCCTCTGGCCGCGAGATGCTCCATTAGCCCGAGGAAATAGGGGAGATCCTCGCGAGCCACCCGCTTTTCATACAGCGTAAGGATGTAGCGCCCGCCTTCGGTGTGCACCAAATAGTTGGTGTTCTCCACGCCCTCAGCAATCCCCTTGAACGAGGTGAGGGGGCCGATTGCGTAAGGCTCGAGAAAGGCGGCGAGCTCGTCGTCGGAGACGTCAGTGTAGACGGCCATGCTTAAGCTGCCGGCTTGGTTCGGAGCTCACGCGGCAACTTGAAGGCAACAGTCTCATTCGCCGTGGTCACGGTCTCGATCCGCGCATCGAAGCGTGCGCGGAACGCGCCGACAATCTCATCCACTAGAACCTCCGGGGCGGAAGCGCCGGCGGTAATGCCGAGACGCTCGATGCCTGAGAACTCGTTCCAGACGATGTCTTTTGCACTTTCGATCAGCATGGCGCGCGGGCAGCCGGCTTTCATCGCCACCTCGACCAGCCTGATCGAGTTCGAGCTATTGGGCGAACCGACCACGATCATGCGTTCGCAAGATGAGGCGATGCTCTTCACCGCATCCTGGCGATTGGTCGTGGCATAACAAATATCGTCCTTGCGCGGTCCGGTGATCGCCGGGAACCGCGCCTTCAGCACATTCACGATCTCGCTCATGTCGTCGACCGAGAGCGTGGTCTGCGTCGTAAAGGCGAGGTTGGCCGCGTCTCTCGGTCTGAAATGCTCCGCATCCTCAATCGACTCGATCAGATGCACGCTGCCTTCCGGCAATTGGCCCATGGTGCCGATCACTTCGGGATGGCCGGCATGGCCGATCAGGAGAACCTCGCGCCCGCGCGCATGATGCCGCTCGGCTTCGATATGCACCTTAGAGACCAGCGGGCAGGTGGCGTCGAGATAGAACAACCGGCGCCGCATCGCCTCTTCCGGCACCGCCTTAGGCACCCCGTGCGCGGAGAATACCACCGGCGCGTCGCTGTCCGGGATTTCGTCCAACTCCTCGACGAAGACCGCCCCCTTCGCCTTCAGCATCTCCACGACGTAGCGATTGTGCACGATCTCGTGGCGCACATAGACCGGCGCGCCATATTTCTCGAGCGCCAGCTCGACAATCTGAATCGCACGCTCGACGCCGGCGCAAAACCCGCGCGGGGCAGCGAGAAGGATGGTGAGTGGAGGCAAGGCCCGAGGCGCCATGGGAGTGTCAGTTTGTCCTCAAAAGCGGGTCCAGATCGGCCTTGTCGCGCCCGCCCGCTACCGCTAGTTTTGCCGCCAACGGCACGACCGCCAAAGATGCCAAAACTCAAAATTCTCCGGGGCTTGGCCCCGAAGGCATATCAGGCAGGACGGCCGGTATGTCAAGCTGAGGACGGGGTAGATTGAGACGCTCACACGCTCCTTGGTGGCTCGTTGTCGGC
>DATBSU010000027.1:0-10209 GCA_036559585.1 Methyloceanibacter sp. | reverse complement strand
CGCGCGGAGTTCCTTGATGCCGCTTCCCATCCGCGCAGAGGTCACAATAACCTGTGGAAAAGCCGCCGGCCGCTTGGCGAGTTCGGCTCTCACTTTGGCGGTAATTGCTTCTAGCTCCGAGGCTTTTGGCTTGTCGGCCTTGGTCAGCACCGCCTGATAGGAAACCGCCGCCTCGTCGAGCAGCGTCATGGTTTCACGGTCGTTAGGCTTGATCCCGTGCCGCGCGTCGATCAGCAAAAATACCCGCTTCAGCTCGCGCCGCCCCTTCAAATAATCGCGGATCAGCCTGGTCCAGCCTTTGACCGCCGCCTTCGAGGCCTTTGCATAGCCGTAGCCCGGCATGTCGACGAGATAGAGCGCCTTGTCCTTGCCGAGGGTGAAAAAATTCAGCTCGCGCGTGCGCCCCGGCGTCACCGACACGCGCGCCAGACTGGTGCGCCCGGTGAGCGCGTTGATCAGGCTAGACTTGCCAACATTGGAGCGCCCAGCGAAGCAGATTTCCGGCTTGCCGTCGGTAGGCAGGCCATCGATTTTGACCACGCCTTTGACGAAGCTGCACCCGCCTTTGAACAGCGCCTCGCCGCGTGCGATCTCGGCTTTTGAGAACTCAGCCTCGATTGTGGAGGTCATGGCTATGCTGCATCCTCGGCGTCATGCCCGGACTTGTTCCGGGCATCCGATAGAGCCTTGCAACCCGCAGCGACAGTCACCATTGGATCGCCGGGACAAGCCCGGCGATGACGCCGGTGAGTAAGTCGTACTCTATCTAACTGTTGCTCTCGCCCTTGGCGCGCTTCGTGGGCCTCTTCTTGATGCCGAGATTCTCCAGAAGCGGAATCTCCACACCTTGCCGCGCCATGATCACCGACTGCTGGATCACCGACAGCGTGTTGTTCCACGCCCAATAAATCACCAGTCCCGCCGGGAACCCGCCGAGCAGGAAAGTGAAAAACACCGGCATCCAGGCGAACATCTTCGCTTGCACGGGATCCGGCGGCGCGGGGTTCAGCTTCATCTGCACCCACATTGTGACGCCCATGATCAGTGGCCAAATGCCGATCACGAGGAAATGCCCGATGACGGGAACCTGTGTGGGATCGAAGTGCAGGAGCCCGAACAAGTTGAAGATGTTGGTGGGATCCGGCGCCGACAGATCCTTGATCCAGCCATAGAACGGCGCGTGCCGCATCTCGATGGTGACGAACAGCACCTTGTAGAGCGCGAAGAAGATTGGAATCTGCACCAGGATCGGCAAGCAGCCTGAAGCAGGGTTCACCTTCTCCTTCTTGTAGAGCTCCATCATGGCCTGCTGCTGGCGCATCTTGTCCTCGGCGTAGCGCTCCTTGATGCGCTGCATCTCCGGTCCGAGTAATTTCATCTTGCTCATCGACACGTAGGATTTGTTCGCCAGCGGGAACAAGATGATCTTGATGCACAGCGTCACGATGAGAATGGCGAGACCGAAATTCCCGACCAGCTTGTAGAAGAAGTCGAGCGTGTAGAACATCGGCTTGGTCAGGAAATAGAACCAGCCCCAGTCGATCAGCAGGTCGAATTTCGGGATCGCGTATTTCTCGCCATATTTGTCGACGAGATTGACTTCCTTGGCGCCGGCAAACATCAGGTTCTTGGTCTCAGTCGTTGCGCCAGGCGCAAGATCGCGCGGTGTCATGACGAAGTCCGCACGAAAATGGCCTTCGTCGCCAACCGCCGCGCCGTTGAATTGCGCTTTGAAGTTCTGTCCCTGCGGCGGCACTAGCACGGTTGCCCAATATTTGTCGGCGATGCCGAGCCAGCCCATCTTGCTGGTGAAGCTCATCGGCACGCCGTTGAGATCCATGGCCTTTTTATATGTGAGCGGCTCGTAGCCCTGATCGAACACGCCGATCAGGCCTTCATGCAAAATATAGTAGCTCGTCGTGGCCGGTAGCTCCTCGCGCAACACGAGCCCATAGGGCGCGATGGAGACGGTACCGCTGCTCTTGTTAGCAACGTTGTCCGCGATCGTGAACATATAGTTCTCGTCCACGGAGATGGTGCGGGTGAAGAGCAGTCCCTTGCCGTTGTCGTAGGTAAGCGTCACCGGCGATTGCGCGCTAAGCGAACCCTGGCTCTGCGCCGTCCAAACGCTATCGGCATTCGGCAGATTCAAATCCTTCGCCGCGCCGACCCAGCCATAATCGGCGTAATAGGGATGTTCGGTGCCTTGCGGTGTGAGGAGCACGACATTGGCGCTATTGGGCTCGACCGTCTCCCGATATTTCATCAGCACAAGGTCGTCGACCCGCCCGCCCTTCAGCGCGATGGAGCCTTTGAGGCTCGGCGTATCGATCGCGATCCGCGGGCTTGCGGCAAGCGCCTGGTCGCGCGTCAGCGCTTGTTGCTGTTCAGTGCCGGGGAGGGTGGGCGCGGTGGTGCCACCGGGCTGCGGCGGAGCACCTTGGATGGTCTGCTCGGCTTGCTGCTTTTGCGCTTCCTGCTGTTGCTGTTGTTGATGCTTCGGCAGCCCAAAGAACATCTGCCAGACGAACAGCACGGCAATCGACAGCACGATCGCGAGGAGGAAATTGCGGTTATTCTCGTCCATGTCGCTTCTTTGCTTGAGTGACGCTTTTCGCTTGAGGTGCCGCGAGCTCTAGCGAGCGTAGGGCGATTTCGGAGAGTGACGGCTACCCCGTCAGGACGGTCTTGGCCTTTTCGGTTCGTGCACCTTGATCAGCGCGCGCTCGAGGTCTCTGACGAGCTCGGTGAAGCGCCGTTGTAACGTGCCTTCCCTTGCGATCAAGACATAATCATAGCCTTCGACCGCGCTTGTGGGGCCTGCGAGCCGCACCGCCTCTTTCAAGCGTCGCCGCGCCCGGTTGCGTTTGACCGCGCCGCCAATGGCCCGGCTGGCGGTAAAGCCGAACCGGGAGCTCGGGTCTAAGGTCTCCGGCTCGGGTCGCACGCGCGCTTGCAGCACGAGTCCCGGCGTCACAAAACGTGTGCCGTCCCTGACATAGAGAAATTCTTTGCGGGTCTTTAGGCGTCCGATTGCCGTCACCAAGGCAGGGGAAGATTAGGCCTCAAGCCGAAAGACGCTTGCGCCCTTTGGCTCGCCGCCTTGCCAGCACTTTCCGGCCGCCCGGCGTCGACATGCGCTCACGAAATCCGTGGCGCCGCTTGCGGACGAGCCTCGATGGCTGATAGGTGCGTTTCACGCCGCTTCTCCAAAAATTGGCAGAGTTTGGCGCTTATAGGGGGGCTGGGCGCCCAAGTCAATCCGGGCCCCCGGTCCGTTGAGGTCCCGGAAGCGTCAATTTGGTGCCTGACGCGCGATCACGAAGCCGCGAGAGACCATTTTCCGGGACCTGCGGCTTCGCCTATGAGTAACGAGCAACTTTCAGGACAGGTCGGACGGATGAGCCAAGTGTCGCATCATGCAAGCCAGGCGGGCGCCTGGCTCAAGCGATTTTGGCCGCTGTTCCTTCTGGTTGGCGCATGTGCCTTCGTTTTCGCCATGGGATGGCAACGCCACCTCACTTTGGAAGAGCTTGCCGCACGTCGCGGAGAGCTTTCCGCCCTGATCGCCGAAAACCCCGTGTTGAGTGTCCTGGCCTTTATCGGCCTTTATGCCGTCATCGTCGCCTTGTCGCTCCCCGGCGGTGCGGTGATGACCATTGCGGGCGGCTTCCTGTTCGGTTGGTTTTGGGGCGGCGTCGCCGCAATTATTGCCGCAACCATCGGCGCCATCTTCGTTTTTCTCGTCGCCCGCAGCACGTTGAGCGAGGCTCTTGCCGGCAAAGCCGCGCCTTGGCTCGAACGCTTGCGCAAGGGCTTCCAGGAAGACGCTTTCAGCTATCTCCTCTTCCTCAGGCTCGTACCGGCCTTTCCGTTTTGGCTGGTCAATCTCGCGCCAGCTTTGCTTGGGGTGAGCCTGTCCACCTACGCGCTCGCGACCCTGATCGGCATCATCCCGGGAACTTTTGCCTATTCCATAGCCGGAAGAGGGCTTGATAGTTTGGTCGAGGCCCAGCAAGCGGCGCATCAATCCTGCCTTGCCAAAATGGGATCGAATGCCCAAGAGTCATGTCCGTTCGTGCTCGACCCGAAAGCGTTGCTGACGCCGGAGCTGATCGCGGGATTGGTCGCCTTGGGCCTCGCAGCAATGCTCCCGCTTCTGATCAAACGGCTCCGGCGCGCGTCTTAGGGAGCAGGGCGGAGAGGGGGAGATCGTAATGGAAGAGGTTCTGAAACCCGATCTCTGCGTCATTGGCGCGGGCTCGGGCGGCCTCTCCGTGGCCGCGGCGGCGGCGCAATTCGGCGTGCCCGTAGTGCTCATCGAGAAGGGCAAGATGGGCGGCGACTGTCTCAATTATGGCTGTGTCCCTTCCAAGGCGCTGCTCGCGGCAGGCAAGCGTGCGGAGGCGGTGCGGAACGCCATCGATTTCGGCATCGACGTCATCGAGGCGCAGATCGACTACCGCAAGGTCCACGACCACGTGCACGGCGTCATCGCCGCCATCGCACCGAACGACTCCGCGGAGCGCTTTACCGGGCTCGGCGTCCGCGTCATCCACGCCACCGCAAATTTCCTCGACAAGAACACGGTGGAGGCCGGGCGCGTGCTGATTCGCGCCAGACGCTTCGTCGTGGCGACGGGCTCTTCGCCGATCATCCCGCCAATCCCCGGCGTCAATGAAGTTCCGTATTTCACCAACGAGACGATCTTCGATGTCGCCGACCGCATCCAGCATCTGATCATCGTCGGCGGCGGTCCGATCGGCATTGAGTTGGCGCAAGCCTACCGCATGCTCGGCTCTCACGTCACCGTCATCGAGGCGGCCACCATTCTCGGCCGCGAGGACGAGGAAGCTGCGCGCGTCGTGCTCGACCACCTGACCAAATCGGGCGTGCTGTTTCATGCCGGTGCGCGAGTCGAGCGGGTCGAGCGGTCCGTGCAGGGCGTCGCCGTCTATCTCGGTAAGGACGGTGAGACCGACGTCATCAAGGGAAGTCATCTCTTGATCGCGACCGGGCGGAAGCCGAACGTCAAGACGCTGAGCCTAGGGCGCGCCGGGGTCAAATTCGACGACAAGGGCATCAAGGTGAATACGCACCTCGTGACTTCGAATTCGAAGATTTACGCCATCGGCGACGTGATCGGCGGGCCGCAATTCACTCACCTCGCCAACTATCATGCCGGCATCGTGATCCGGAACGCTCTGTTCCGCCTCCGCCCGAAGGCGAGCACGGCAAACATTCCGCGCGTGACCTATACCGACCCGGAGCTCGCCCAGATCGGCCTGACCGAGGCCGAGGCAAGGAAGAAATATCGCAAGATCCGCATCATGCGCTTCCCTTACGCCGACAACGACCGGGCGCAGACCGAGCGCAAGACCGAAGGTTTCATCAAGGCCATCACCAAGCGAAACGGGACCATTCTCGGTTGCACCATCGTCGGCGCGGAAGCCGGCGAGATGGTTCAGCTTTGGGCCATGGCCATGCAGAAAGAGATGAAAATCGGCGACCTGACCACGATCATCTTCCCCTATCCGACCCTGTCTGAGCTCTCTAAACGAGTTGCTTACGCCTATTATCAACCGACTTTGACGAAGGGCTGGCTTCGTAGCATCATTGGCTTCCTCCGCCGCTTTGGCTAGCGCCTGCGGCGGATTTCGGCCGGCGATAGCGAGTACAAGCCGTTGAACGAGAACCAACCAAGCACGACCGAGATAGCCCGTAAGCCGCGGCCGCGATATGAGCCCGGCCTGTCGGCCAAGCTGCTGCTACTCACCATTCTCTTCGTGATGGTTTCCGAAATCTTTGTCTTCGTGCCTTCGGTCTCCAATTTTCGCCGCCAGTGGCTGATGGAAAGGCTGGAAGCGGCGAAGATCGCCTCGTTCGCGGCCGATGCGGCTCCCGGCGGCCAACTTCCCAAAGCGCTTCGCGACGAGTTGCTCGAGAGCGCCAAGGTGAAGGCCATCGCGGTGAAACGCGCCGACCAACGCGAGCTCATCATCGAGATGGATATGCCGGCGCAGATCGACGCGCATTACGATCTTCGCGAGGCGTCATGGCTGTCCCTCATCACCGACGCTCTCATGGTCTATGTGGCGCCCGACGACCGCGCCATTCGGGTGATCGGCGAGTCCGGCTTGAAGAAGGGTGAGTTCGTCGAGGTGGTGATGGGAGAGGGGCCACTGAAGACGGCGATGATCCGCTATGGCCTCGATATTCTCGGCCTGTCGATTCTGATCTCGATCATCACCGCTGCTTTGGTCTACCTCTCGCTCGATTGGCTGCTGGTGAAGCCGATGACGAAGCTCACCTGGAACATCGTCCGCTTCAGCGAACGACCCGAGGATCCCACGCGCATCATCGCGCCGTCGGGACGGCGTGATGAGATTGGCACCGCGGAGCGCGAGCTCTCCGCCATGCAGACCGAGCTTGCCGGCACGCTGTCGCAAAAGAGCCGGCTCGCAGCACTGGGTCTCGCCGTGAGCAAGATCAGTCATGACTTGCGCAACATCTTGTCGAGCGCTCAGCTGCTCTCCGATCGCTTGGGCACGGTCAACGATCCCCGCGTGCAGGCCCTGGTGCCAAAACTGCTCGCTTCGCTCGACCGCGCCATCAGGCTTTGCGCGCGCACCCTCGATTACGGCCAAGCCCAGGAGACGCCGCCGAACCGCCAGCGCTTCCCGCTCCGTCCTCTCGTCGGCGAGGTCGGCGACAGTCTGGGGCTGCCGCGTCCGAATCTGATCGCCTGGAATCTCGACATCGACCCGGAGCTCGAGATCGATGCCGACCGCGACCAGCTTTATCGCGTGTTGACCAATTTGACCCGCAACGCGCTACAGGCGCTGGACAGCGAAGACGGCGGCAGCGGCTGCGGCGAGATCATGGTGCTGGCGCGCCGCGAAGGCTCCGTCATCGTCGTCGAAATCAGCGACACCGGACCCGGCGTGCCGGAGCAAGCACGGGCGCATCTCTTCAAGGCATTTCAAAGCGTGGCGCGCAAAGGCGGAACCGGTCTCGGTCTCGCCATCGCGGCAGAGTTGGTCGAGGCCCATGGCGGCCAGATCGCACTCGTCAAGAACGACGGTGGCGCGACCTTCCGCGTCACCATCCCCGACGTTGTGGTCAATATCGATCGCGTGCGCCGCAAGAGCGCCTGATAGGCCTTCAAGGCGTATGCGGCCATGAGCCGACACGGATTGAATGGATGCCGTAGAAGTCGAACAAAGAAGACCACCGGGGGAGTTGAACATGGACATCTCACTGAAGCATCTTGCGCTTGGCTTCATTGCCGGAGCGATCGCGGTCTTCACCGTGCACGACCTCATACGCTACGTTCTTTATGCGATGGGACTTTTCCCGCTCGCGCCCTGGTCGATGCAGCCGTCGGCGGTGACGGGCGTGCCTCAAGTCGTCAGCGACATGTTCTGGGGCGGGGTTTGGGGCGTGTTGTTTGTCCTGCTGGCGGCCTGGATCCCAGGAGGGAGCCTTCCGATCCAGGGCCTGATCTTCGGCATCGTCGCGCCCGCGATTTTGGGCGTGTTCATTCTGGTGCCGTTGATCACCGGACGGTTTCCGCTGTTTTTTGGTGGCGATCCCAAGCTTCTCGTTTCGGTGCTGCTGATTCTTGCGGGGTGGGGCCTGGCTACGGGCTGGCTCTACGGCTTTCTCGCCAGCAAAGTCTAGGCGTTCCGGCAAATCGTAACAAGCGGCCGGGCTTCCGCCCGGTCAGCCTTGCCTTTGCGCTTTCGACCGATTAGGTAGGGCTTGCTTGATGCATGCGAGCCTGCCTCGCTTTATTAACGCCAAAGGCGTTAGCTCAAGCTCGCCTTCATCGAAAGGTCAGAGGCGCCCGTAGCTCAGCTGGATAGAGCACCAGACTACGAATCTGGGGGTCAGGAGTTCGAATCTCTTCGGGCGCGCCATTTTTTCAATCATGGGCTAACACGCGGCTAACAGCCGGCGTTGGGCGCACTATCTTGACGAGTCTTATATATGGTGTCGCCGCGCGACCGCCGGGCTTACTTTGCTGACTAGCCCGACGGCCGCTTGCCGCCGGCGGGAAGTCACGGCGACCAAAGGGCAAACGCCGTCGAACATCGTGCCGTTCCCCTGATCTTTCATCCGGTCATTAGATCGCTATTTGTGCGCAACTCCGCGCGACATGAACGCGACATAGAGTGTCACCAAGAGAACCCAAACCATCATCATCCTCCTTCACGCCTTCACGCGCATAACCCCAACTTATGATCCGGGTAACTACTCTAGATTGGGTAAAAATCGCGCCACCCTAAGTCGCTTTGACGATGATCGCGCCGACCTTCATTAGTCGACGCAAGCCGACCGCGCTTGGCTTGCGGACCAAATAGACGCGCTCGCCTTTTGCAAGCGCGGCAAGCTGTTCTTCGACCGCGAGAAAGTAGACGCATCCGCCGTCGCGTCTGATCCACGCTGCCCGCCCATTCGGTTGCCAACGCTTAGTCCGGGCGAACCGATCGACTTCGTCACGCGGGCCGAAGACGAACTCGTTTTTCATTTTGTCTTGTCGGCATGGAGATTGGCGATTGACCTTTCGCGTCCTTCCAACAGGACCGAGATAGTCCTTGTCGGCTAAAAAACAGCCTGCCCGGGTAACATGATGGCGATGAACTTGAAGATCGCGCTTTGGTGAGATCCTATCGAAAACACCACCGTCATGATTGCGACGGACATGGCAGCGACAATGAGTCCATACTCGATGGCGGTTTCACCGGACTCGTTTTTGGCGAAGCGAACAAAAGCATTCGTCAATTCGAACTCTCCTGTTTTAACAGGCTTACGAGCCGCTCTAGACGAACTGTATTCGCATAAAAATTGAATCAATCCGTGGACTACTTTTCATTAACGATAACGATTCGTTCATTCGTCGCCTCTGGCTGACAAAGCGTAGGAATCTTCGCGATGTGGACCGCGATGCATCGAGCGCGCTAATTGGTTGGAATAGAAAATCGCTCTTTGAAATCGGCGTCATGGCCGACTAGAAACGTCGCCTCTTTTGGCAACTCGCCGTCGTCGATCGGCGTGAAGCCTTCATATAGATGCACCATTACGTCATTAGGAAAACCGGCAATCACCCTAGACATCCCGGAAACAATATCGTTGACGGAAACAAGGAGCATTCCGCGCGGCGAGCCGAAGGCCTCCCATTGTTTTGCGAACGTATCTTGAAGACGCGGCACATCTTCATTCGCAATTGTCCTTTCGATCCAGATGGTCATGACTCTCTGTCCTCCCGATGTGTCGCGAGCAACACCGGCAGTTTAGCGATGTTGGCCGCGATCCGTCTCGCTTCGTCGACGACCTTCGCAAGCATCGCAAGGATACGGTGGCGCTCGTTGCCGGGCGGGAATTGCACTCGGCAAATCAATTCTTAACGTGTCATTAATGCGCGCAGTGCGCTATTCGCCGTTCCCGCTATGATTGCATCGAGCTGCCCATCACAGGGCACCCGCAACGAATGGGAGGATTTCTCCGATGACTAATGCAACTTGGACCGGCGCGAATAGCAGCATCTACAAAGACTCAGAGAATTGGAACCCGAAGAGCGTTCCCGACATCAGCGATACGGCAACGTTTGACGACACTGCCAGCACGCTTACCGTAGCTCTCGTCGGGGACCAATTCTTTGCGGTCGGTGGCTGGACCATAAATTCGGGAGATTACGAATTTGACGCTATAATTCCATTTGGGCGGACCCTCAGTTTCCACGGGTCGGGAATTGCGGTCAACGGCGGTAGCTTAACGCTGAACGTAACGTATCTTGTATTCAACAACAGCAGTTCTGCCGGTAACGCACATATCAACTCGTACGGTGCTTTGAATATCGGACCAGACGCTACGGCCGGTAGTGCGCAGATAAACGCCTATGAAAATTTTTTAAGCGACGGTTCCTTGGGCAATGCCACGATCAACTGGTATGGCCAAATAGATCCTAATCCGCCCCCCATCTTCCCACACGCCCTAATTAATAGTGGCGTCGAAAGTGCCACAATCAATAATTATGAATTGGCCCAAATTTCTGTCGAGCAGACCGACAATGGTGTCGTAAATACGTACGCGTCCGCCCTAACTTATTTTACCGGGCAAGAGAATGCTGGAACGTCAGTCATTATTACGCATGGCTCTGCCACTTCGATATTCATGGACCACACTAGCGGTGGCGATGCACGCTTC
>DATBSU010000026.1:0-33462 GCA_036559585.1 Methyloceanibacter sp. | reverse complement strand
GCTTCATGCGCAACGCGCCCTTCAAATTCACTCCGTCTGACTGGTTTGGCTTCTTCACCAAGCGCGGTTGGCGCCCCGAACAAGTTCGTTACATTTCAGAAGAGGCCGAACGGCTCAAGCGGCCATTTCCGGCGTCCTTATGGACGAAAATCCGCTTCCTCCTGACCATTCCCTTTATGTCGAAGCAGCGCCGGGAACAGATGAGGCGCTACGCGGCTTATGTGCTTTTGACGCCGAGCTAGGCGCTGGAACCCAGTTGTTGCCGCGCCGCAACGATGGCAGCATGGGACATGGCCACCAAGACCAAGCAGTCTGTCGCAAAAGCAAAAGCTAAGAAGCTCGCCGCCGAAACGACGCAGCGGAAGCGAAGGCGTCAGCTCTTCGCCGAGGGCCACAAACGCAAATTCCTCGTCGTCGTCGACGAAACGCCGGAATGTGAAAGCGCGTTAGCCTTTGCCGCCAGCCGCGCCAAGCGCACCAAAGGCCAGCTCGCGCTGCTTTATGTCGTCGAGCCCGGCATCGAGTTTCAGCATTGGCTCGGCGTCGAGGAGGTCGCGCGCGAGGAGGGCCTCAACAAAGCCAAGGCCGTGTTCCGCCTATTTGGCCTCAAACTCAGGTCCATGGGTCTGGAAGACATCGTGCCCGAGGAAATTGTCCGCGAGGGCATCAAGGCCGAAGAGATCACCAAGACCATCGAGGAGGACGAGGATATCGGCGTGCTCGTGCTCGGCGCCTCGAAAGATCCGTCAGGCCCAGGCCCGCTCGTCTCGACGCTCGCCGGCGGCAGGCACGCCGGAACCTTCCCCGTGCCGATTACCGTGGTCCCGGGCCATCTCTCCATCGAGGAAATCTTGGAACTGGCGTGATGGGCTCGGCTACTCCGGATCCAAAGTGCAGATGACCGGTGCTTTTTAACCGTCGAAGATTTGTTCGACCACCCTTTGGGCAAGCCACGCAGCGATAGAGTATTTGCCAGTATCGACGGAAATATATGAGCCGAGCCGTCGAATACCGAAGCCATAGCGCTTATGGACAGTGGCGAATGGATCCCGCAGCGAGCCGCGGCCACCAGCGAAGACCCATCCACCATCAAGGGTCGTCATTTGTGCCGACGCCGCGAGTTCGGTTATCGAGGGAATTACCCGACCCAGTTCGGTAACCACCGAATTGGTAATTGCGCCTCGAGCGACGTCATCAAGAAATGGAAGCGCCGGCGGGGAGAGCGAAAGGCCTTCCGCGACCAACCCGGCTGGATACCACGAGAGATAAAACTCGTGTCCCGTATAGTTCTTGATGTCGCCGAACGGCCCCAAGGCCAGAACGGCGCTGGGAATATCGAGCCGGCGATCGGTGTGCACAAAAAGCGACAGGCGATAGCGGTGAGACCAGCCGGGATCATCTTTCAGCCCCACGGTTGCATCGACCGCTAATCGTCCCTCCCAAAGTGCATTGATCACGAAGTCGAACGAAGCCGGCAGACTTGGCTGCGCTTCGACGTGCCAGGGTCCATCGACGGACGTTCCCGCCGGTCGCACACCACTCACTTGAGTGTTCAACATGAGCTCAATGCGAGGCTCAGCGAGAAGCGCATCGACGTAACGGTCCGCCACCCAGCCGGTCCATACGGAATGCTCTACAACGCGGAACCCAGCGACGACCGTGTCAGCGCCGGTAAGCTCCTCCAGTTCGGCGCGAGACAAGGGACGGCTTGTACTACTGCACGCATCGACAAGGTAATTGCTCGCGTCAGGATGGTCGCGGACAAGCGCGGACACGGCCCCGAAATAGTGCTGCATCACGTCGGGCGCGATAATCGAATCCCGATGCACGAGATAGATGTCGTCCTCGGCTGTCGTCACAGGCTCCAGCGGCATCCCGATCAGCTCCTCCGTCAGCCGCTTGAAAGCGATCCCTCCGGGCAAGAGCGCGCGGGCGGTCTTTAGCGAAGGATCCGCCGCATAGAGATATCCGAGATGGACTTTTCCCTCGTTCCAGCGACTCGCGCCGGAAAAGGGCTTCGACAAAGCATCAATGAGCGTTACCTGAGCGCCCTTCCGCGCCAAGAAAAGTGCCAACGAGCTGCCCATGATACCGGCGCCCAGGACGGCCACACGTTTCGTTTTCAAACCGCCTCACTCACGCGAATTTGCCAGCCGCGATCTTGATTGAACGCGCAGCTCTTTCCTCTAGGCGCAAAAGCCTTTGATATCGCTGCAGCGTCCAGGACTCGATGTCTGGACCGAGATCCGCAAGCCCTGCAGGCAGCGATTGATTGGCGAAGGCTGGATGTAGTTCTTCAGCGCTTCCGATGGGGGCGATGCCGGCCTTATACTCAAAATCGCGCACACGCAGCATCATATGCACATAGAGGCAGAAGACTACTACGTCTCGCTCCGCAGGCGATGTAGCCTCAGCGATAATTGCAAGCGCAGAGGCTATGTTGGTTTGAAAGCCGGACACCACTTGAGCAGGCGAGAGATCCTTCCACCCCTCAGTTAGACCATCTTTTCGCTGATCCCAGCGTAGATAGAGAACCTCGGGCACGTGGAGGGCCGGACCCGCTGCGAGTAACCGCATGAGGTATGGTTCATTTGCCCAAAACCCGCCCACGGCAGCCGTCGGCATGCGAAGTCCGCTGCCCAGAATATGGCTGCGTGTCAGGCCTCGTAACGGCGACCCGCGCTCCGGGGCAACGAAGAATATGGCGAGCCGCCTCGCGGCCGAGCCGGCATAGGTACAACCGTTCGAAACATGCTCGCTCTCGCCGAAGTGGCCCATGTCGCAGTGGGCGCTCATTGCATCGGGGCGCTTACGCAGAGCCTTGAGCAGACGCTCCGTATAGGCCGGAAGAATAATGTCGTCGTGGAAATACAGGAAGAAGAAGGGGGACTGCACCCTTTCAAGCAAAAAATTGACGTTAGCGGCCCAGCCCAGGCGTTCCATCTGAGCAAACACTTCGATGCGGGAGTCCGCGCGTGCAAACGTTTCAGAGATGGAAAATGTGGCGTCCTCGCACTGATCGACCGAAATGAGGATGCGTAGTTTTGCGTGTGTCTGCCCAAGCGCGCAGCCAAGCGTTCGTTCGATGAATGCCTCAGAGCGCCAAGCCGGAATGCAAATCGTTACCGTCTCATCGGGCTTGTTACTCCTATCAAACAAATTTCGGAACATGGGGATAAGCGACGCCCATATCGCTTCGCGTGTCAACGTCTCTCGATAGGATTGGAGTCTTCGTCGAGATAGGAATCCTCGTCATAGGCTTCACTAGCGTGCACCATCAAGACGGCGCCCGGCGTAACAAAGGTCTGTCTGGCCCAAATACGCGGGCCGATCAGCAAGGCTTGCGTGCTTTCGGTGAGCGAGATGCGATGTTCCAAGCCTTCGTAACGTAACTCGACCAGAATCTCGCCCGCGATCGCAATCAGAAGTTGTTGTCCTCGCGTATGAGCGTGGCCGCCCCGAGACACGCCGGTGGGCACATCGTGCACGACAAATACGCGGCGCGGAGCGAAGGGCATGTTTGAAAACTCAAGCGCCAGCAAGGTGCCGCGTTGTTCAACATAATTCTCCAGGCTGAACAACCTCACCCCGCCATCGAAAACGCGGTGGACCTCGATGAGGTGCGGGCTCGCGCTCGAACTTTTCTGGAGAAGGTCCATAACCACTCGAACTCTTCATAGACTTTACGCCGCCTCTGGCAGGCTACCATCCGTCTGGACAGTGGAAAAGGCGTCACCGAATCCAATACATTCGCCACAGACCCCTGCTTCTCGCCCGAAGTCCATCGAGGAAATCGTGGAACTGGCTTGAACCGAGATCGTCCAACGCCTCACTCGTCGTTGGACTCGCCTTCGTCCGGAGCGGCCCCGGTCTTTCCCGCCTGTCTGCCGACGAAGTCTGCAAGGCTGTAGAAGCGGAGCGTTCGCCCCTCACGCCCACCGCCTGGAACAGTCTTCGATCCGAGGAAGCCTGCCGACGTGAACTGCTCTGTGGCCGCGGACGACTGCTCGCGACGCGACACCAACAGCACCGGCTCCGGTGCGCCTGCACGATAGGGCCTCGTCAGTTCAAAATGGTTGGCAGGTACATCGTTGCTTGTGATGACGAGGAGCGGCACGTTACTGTCGCGGAGGTAGTAGATGAGTTCGGCGGCGAGGTCGCGGCTATCGACGGCGAGCGCACTGTAGCCATCCTTGCCGAGCTGCTCGCGGACGGCGGCCGCGACTGCTTTCCAACCACTCGTGCGCGCGAACGGATCGACTTTGGCGGGGAGCACGCCCGCGGGAAGCGCAGGCCCAATCATCATCGCCGCCGTGGCAAGCGCATTCGTCGCCACGATTGTCCAAAACAGAACGCATCGTTCGCGCTCGATCACCCGGCCCATCACCAAGATGGATGCGGCGACCGCGACCGATGCGGTCCAGTTGGCATGCGTGCGCGAGATCAGCGCCTGCACCGTGATCAGAATGAGGATGGGGAGCGAAAATGCGAGAAGCATCACCACGTGGCGGTCGGTGCGGCCGCGGATAGCCAACACCGTGAGCCATACCAACAGGGGAACGACCACAGGCCCATAGAGCCCGAGCTGATAGAGCAGGAATTGGACGAACCGCCAAGCATGACCGACGTGGCGATGCCAGGTGGCGTTGGCCGCAGTGTGCTGGAAGGTGACAAAGCCGTGTGCATAGTTCCAATAAAGGTTCGGCGTGATCAGGACGAGCGCGATAAGCGCGATGACGAGCGCTCGCCGCCCACGCAAAGCCTGCCGCGCCTCGGCCGAGAAGATGGCGTGACAGGCCATGCCGAGCGGGAAATAGATCATAGCGTATTTAGCGAGCAGGCCTATGCCGATGGTGAGGCCGAGCGCGACGGCCCACGCCATGCTCTTGCGCTCGATCAGCTTGGTCCAGAGATAGAGCGCGATCGACCAGAACAGCAGAAGCGGCACATCGGTAGTGACGGCGGCGGCGAGAAAGGCAGTCACCGGCAGCGTGTCGAACACGATTGCCGCCCAGAAGCCGGCGCGCGCCCCGTAGAGCGCCCGGCCCGTCAAGAACACGAACCAGCTGGCAATGGCATAGAACACCGGCGGAAAGCTGCGAATACAGGCTTCGCTGTTACCGCAAAGTTCCGTAGTGCCGCGGATGATCCAGGCGATCAGCGGCGGTTTGGAGAAATAGCCGAAATCGAGCTCCCGCGACCACGACCAATATTGCGCCTCGTCAAACACGAGGTCGGTGCGGGCGAAAGCATTGGCGATCAGCCGTGCCGCAAGCAGCGCCACAAGAAAGATGACGAGCCAAAGCTCATAGGGCTTTGCCTGCGGCTGAGTTTCGTTTGAGGCGGCTAACATCGCCCGGCACTCTAGCTTGCGGGTTCCCTCTCGCGCCGAGACAGCATGTCGCTAGGGCGACGGCAAGCGAGCAAAATGTCGCCATACGGATTGAAGGCTTTGAGCCGGTTAGGTCTTGCTCAGCCCCAATGGCGATCGGCATCATGATAGCAGGCGTGGGGATCGACCTTACGCAAGGTTGGATAGTCGGTGTATCCCTGCTCTCCACCGCCTCCTTGCTGGAAGGATTGGTGCGAGATCCGCCCGACATGCCAGAGTTGCAGCATCATCCGGCCGCCGGAAGCATGCACCGCTCCGGTCACGCATTTCCATCCCTCGATTTGCTCGGCGCTGTGGATGCCAGGCGTGGAAATATAGCCCTGACCCTCCGGCATGATCTGGCTGGCTTCGGAGATGATCAGGCCTGCGCTCGCACGTTGCGCGTAATAGAGCGCGCTGAGGCTGGTCGGAACGTTGCCCGCGCCGGCCCGACTCCGCGTTAGCTGCGCCATGACGATGCGGTTCGGCAGCTCTAGGGGCCCGATCTCGATGGGCGTGAAGAGATTTGGCTTGGTCTTGGTGGGTCGGTCTTGCATGAGATGGCCTCTATGAGATGTTTGCCCAAATTTGGCGAGTTGAAGAGCGCTCGTCTATCTCCACCTTGGTATGACATCGCCCACCTTGACTTTGGACCTTCCGGGGCCAAGTATGGTCTAGAACCATTCTAAGGAAGCACGGGACTTTTTGGCCCGTTCCTGCGTTACCGGACCGAGAGGCGCCAATGTTCATTCAGACCGAAGCCACCCCCAATCCTGCCACCCTGAAATTCATCCCGGGGCGCCAGGTGCTGAACCAGGGCACCTTGGAATTCCGCGACCCCAGCGAGGCCAAGACCTCGCCGCTCGCTTTGCGCCTGTTCGAGATCGACGGCGTCACCGGCGTGTTTTTCGGCTCGGATTTCATCAGCGTGACCAAGGGCGACGGCGAGTGGCAGCATCTGAAGCCTGCCGTGCTCGGCGCCATCATGGAGCATTACGTCTCCGGCGAAGCGGTCACCGAGGGCAAGCAGTCGGTCGGCACCACGGAGAGCGAAGCCGAATCCTTCGCTCCTGAGGACGCCGAGATCGTCGCCACCATCAAGGAGCTGCTCGAAACCCGCGTGCGTCCGGCTGTGGCGCAAGACGGCGGCGACATCACCTTCCAGGGCTTCCGCGAGGGTGTCGTCTATTTGCACATGCGCGGCGCTTGCTCCGGTTGCCCCAGCTCCACGGCGACGCTCCGTCATGGCATCGAGAATCTGCTCCGGCATTTCGTTCCTGAGGTGCAAGAGGTTCGTCCCGTCTAGCCAGGGCGGCTCGCGACGACTATTCAATTTCCATGAACATTCTCGCGCTCGACACCAGCATGGGCGCTTGCTCCGCCGCTCTCTTGCGCGAAAATGGCGGCGCAACGACTCTTGTCACGCGCGAAGTACAAATGACGCGTGGCCATGCCGAGGCCTTGATGCCGATGCTTGAAGCAGTGATGGACGAGGCGAAGTGCGACTTTGCCGAGCTCGATCTCATTGCCGCGACGCTCGGCCCAGGCAGCTTCACCGGCGTGCGCGTTGCCATCGCGGCCGCGCGCGGCCTCGCACTGGCGACCGAGGCAAGGCTTTGGGGGACGGATTCTCTGACAGTGATGGCTCAAGGCGTGCTTGCGAAGTGCGCCGGCGCGCCGTTTGCGATCTCGGTCGATGCGCATCGCGGCATGCTCTATCTGGGCCTGTTTGATTCCGTTGGTGCAAGGCTCGAAGGTCCACTCCTCCTCAGTCCAGAGGATGCAGCAGCCAAGATCTCTAGGAACCTGCACGCCGCCTTTGGCAGCGGTGCGGCGATCCTCGCCCATGCCGCGAGCGACATCGGCATCGAGATTGATGCATCCAGCCCTGAGCTCCAGCCAGTTGCGGCGAACCTCGCGGTGCTCGCACTTCAAGCCAACGCAACCTTGCCGACGTTGCGCCCACTTTATCTCCGCCCCCCGGACGCAAAGCCGCAAACCGCAAGCGTGGCGCGTCGCTGATGCAGACCACGCCCGGCAACGACTCCATCGCGCTACGGGTCGCCACTTTGGATGACGCGAGCGAGCTTTCGCAACTCCATGCCCGTTGCTTTCCGCGCGGTTGGGACGAGGCCTCGATCGGCGCGTTCATTGCCGATCCCGCTTGCGTGGTTTTCATTGCCTCGGCTGGGGAAGAAAACACGTGTCACGGATTCTTGATCGCGCGAGCCGCCTCCGGCGAAGCCGAAATTTTGACCTTGGCCGTCGACTCGGCGCGCCGCCGCCAGGGTGTTGCCCGAGCGCTTCTGGCCGCCACAATTGCGAGACTCAGGTTTGCGGAAATCAGCCAGCTTTTCCTCGAGGTCGAATCGGGCAACGAGGCCGCGGAAGGCCTTTATCGCAGTTTTGGCGCCAAATCTGTCGGCCGCCGCCCGGCCTATTATGAGCACGGTGCCGATGCCGCCATCTTCAGCCTTGCCCTTTGACGCCGCACTGCCGATGATGCGGCTTGAGACCACAGGGAACGGCTAATCCCGAAAATGGCCAACACCGCGACCAGGCAAACCAGGCTCGAGCGCCTATGCGCCGAGAAGGGCATGCGCATGACCGGCCAGCGCCGCATCATCGCCCGCGTGCTGTCCGAGGCCGAGGATCATCCCGACGTCGAGGAGGTCTACCGGCGGGCCAACGCGCAAGATAAGCGCATCTCGCTCTCAACCGTCTATCGCACCGTCCGTCTGTTCGAAGGCGCTGGCATTCTCGAACGCCACGAATTCGGGGATGGCCGCGCGCGTTACGAGCAGGCCGGCCATGGTCACCACGATCACCTCATCAACGTCGCGACCGGGGAGGTCATCGAGTTCCAGAATCCCGAGATCGAGCGCCTGCAGGAAGCCGTCGCCCGCGAGCTCGGCTTCAATCTGATCGGTCACCGCCTCGAACTGTTCGGCAAGCCCATCAAGAACGATAAATAGCGGCGGGACAATTTCACTGATGCGAAGCGTGCGTGCGTTCCTGGTGCTGGCGGCTTTCTTTGCCTTTACCTTTCCACTGATGCCACTCCAGCTTCTCTTTCTGTGGACAGGCTCGCGCTATGCGCGAACCTTTCCGCATTGGTATCACCGCCAAGTTTGCCGCATCGTCGGCATCAAGCTCCATGTCGACGGCAACATCGCCCGCGACCACGGCGTGCTTCTGATCTCGAACCATGTGTCGTGGATCGACATCACGGTGCTTTCCGCCGTTGCTCCCGTGTCCTTCGTCGCCAAGCAAGAAGTCTCGACCTGGCCGTTTGTCAGCTGGCTCGCCAAGCTGCAGCGCTCAGTGTTCGTCGACCGTAATCGCAAGAGCGAGGTCACCGGCAAAGCCAACGAGATCCTGGAGCGGTTAAAATCGGGCGATCACGTCGTGCTGTTCGCCGAAGGCACTTCGAGTGATGGCAACTCCGTGGTGCCCTTCAAGACGCCGCTGTTTGCTGCGGCGAAGCCGTCAGGCGGCCAGAAGCTCGGCGTCGACATCTGCGCCCAGACGCTCGCCATCACCTACACCAAGCTTCATGGCCTGCCGCTCTGCCGCCGCGGACGCCCGTTAGTCGCTTGGTATGGCGATATGGATTTGGCGAGCCACGCTTGGCGGCTCCTCGGCCTCGGCCCGCTCGACGCCTGTATCCGCATCGGACCGCCCGTTCCGCTCGACGAATTCGCCGATCGGAAAGCGCTTGCCCGCTATGCCGAAGGCAAAATACGCGCCGACATCGCCGAACTGCTCAGAGGCAGTCCGGCGAGGTCAATGGCGCATCAGCAATAATTCGTTAGACAGCGCGTCTCTGCCGCAGCGTGTCGATCATCGAAGCCGGCGCCAGCGCACCGTTGGGGAGCTCCCGCACGCGGCCGCCCTTGACGATCCCGAGCAGCGTCGCATGCACGCTGCGTGTTGCGCTCTCGGCGTCCTGGAAATATCCCGCTCTCACCGCCAATTGGCGCAGATCGTCTTTCGACAGCGGACCCGCTTCGTTGACCCGGCGCACCAGAAAATCTGCCAAAGGCAGCGGTGCTTGGGCAACTGCAACCGGCGCGGGCTCCGCGGCCTGAGCCGCACTTCGTCTGCGATATTCCGCTTGAGGTGCGGCTTCTTCCGTGTTGGGAGCGCGGCGATAACCGGGCGCAGGCTCAGGCGCTGCGACTGGTCGGCGATAGTCCGCTTGCGGTGCTGCCTCCTCGGCCTCATGCCCGCGGCGATAATCGGGAGCCTGAGGCTCCGGCGCCGTGCTGATCCTCCGATACTCCGCCTCCATCAGTTTATTGATGGCGGCGAGTTCCATGCGAAGTCCCTCGATCCTCGCTTCGCGCTCGCTCTTCAATTGTTGAAGCTGATGATCGAAATCCGCTTGGGCTCCATTGATCTCGTTCTCGATCAGAGCCGCTCGATCCTTCAAGTCGCTTCGAATGTCACGCATGATTGAACCTCCCCCGCATCTAAGACCCCTAGGCTAACCAAACCGGGAGGCGAGGAGCAAGTTCCGCGTGACACTTATCAAGAGCGATGATGCGACTGTTGCAGAGACGGCACGCGGTGTGTCCCATCTGTCAACGTGGCGAGGATTTAGTGCGGACGCGCTTCGGTTTTGTTTCCGGGAGAAAGGCCGCAAGCACTCCGATCGCAGGCAGAAAGGCGCACACGTGATAGACGAAGTCGATCGAGGTCCTGTCCGCGAGCCAGCCGAGAAAAGCCGCCCCAATGCCCGCGACGCCGAATGCGAGTCCAAAGAAAAGTCCTGCGACCATTCCGACGCGCCCTGGAATGAGACCTTGTGCATAGACAAGAATTGAAGAGAAGGCGGACGCGAGAATGACGCCGATAATGGCGCTGAGCACGCCCGTCCAGAACAGATCCGCGTAAGGCAGCGCCAGCGTGAATGGCAGCACGCCAAAAATCGACCACCAGATCACCCGCCGCGCACCGATCCGATCTGCGATCGGGCCGCCGATCACCGTGCCCGCCGCGACCGCAAACAGGAAGATGAAGAGGTGCAGCTGCGCATCCTTCACCGAAAGACCGAACGTGTGGATCAGATAGAAGGTGAAGAAGCTCGTGATGCTGACGAGGTAGAACTGTTTGGAGAAGGTGAGCGCCATGAGAATCGCGATGGTGCGGGTCACCTTGCCACGCGAAAGCTCGGCGATGGCCTTGCTTTCCGTCATTGGCTTGCCGTTGTTGAGCTTGATCGTCTTGCCGTACCAGGAACCGATGCCGCCAAGCAGGATCATGGCGACCAGCGCCACGATGGAGAACCAGGCGAGGCTGCCTTGGCCGAAGGGCAGCACGATGAAGGCGGCCGCGAGAGGTCCTAGCGCCGTGCCGAAATTTCCGCCGACTTGAAACACCGATTGCGCCATGCCGTGGCGTCCGCCGGATGCGAGCCGCGCCACGCGGGAGGACTCCGGGTGAAACACCGAAGATCCCATGCCAATCAGCCCGGCCGCGATCAGCACCATGCCGTAGCCGGTCGCGACCGACATCAGCAATAGCCCGATCAGCGACGAGGCCATGCCGAGCACGAGCGAATAGGGCGTCGGATTGCGGTCGGTGTAGTAACCGACGAAGGGCTGCAGCAACGACGCCGTGCACTGAAAGGTGAAGGTGATGAGCCCGACCTGACCGAAATCGAGATTGAGGGCGGCCTTGAGCATGGGATAGAGCGCCATGATCAAAGACTGGATCACGTCGTTCAGCATATGGCAGACGCTGATCGCCGCCAGCACCACCACTGCGGTCCCGCCCTGATTGCGTGGTGTTACGACTTTGACGGCGGTCTTGGCCCCGCGCCGGTTGCGAGTCTTAACGTCGGTCATGGGGCGAGACTTGGGGCAATTGGGCTTGCGCCCGCAAGTCTTGATTTAATGTGCAGCGCGGCGGATGGAAGCGGCTGAGAATGGTAGGCCCCGGTTAACCGGCGGTCGGCTTGAAAGGCGAGGGCGCTTCGCTATAGTGCGCCCTCTTTTGCGTTCCTTTAGGAGGGGTGGCCGAGTGGTTGAAGGCGCACGCCTGGAACGCGTGTAGGCGGGCAACCGTCTCGAGGGTTCGAATCCCTCCCCCTCCGCCAGCATGTCCCGCGAAAACGCTCACCGAAGCGACTTCCCACTCAATCACAACCACCTGGAGCAGCCGTGAATTGAACGTGAGCCAAGGATGGCTTATGTAGGGGTGAGAATAACCGTCCCATCAGGCCCACATGCTCCTCTTGTCCCGAATTCTCGGCGTCTGGCTACTATTGCTTGCCATGGTCGCGGCCGTGATTGACGCGACCAAAAGCCTTGGTGGCGGCGGTACCTGGGTTGCGACCCCGATGCTCGACGAATGGACGGCGCTGTCGCCGGAGAGTCTTGCGGCGTCCAAAGCCGCGGTCGTGGCCTATACGACGCCTTATGTTTGGGATCCGGTGCTGACCACGATCATGCATGCGCCCACTTGGGTGGTGTTCGGTGTCCTTGGCATCGCGCTTTATTGGCTTGGGCAAAAACGCAAGCCCGCCGAGGTCTATATCAATTAGCCGCCGAAGGAACGGGGGACCTTCGGCTCATAGGAGGTGTCTCATGTTCTCATTGAAGCGAAAGCCGATGACCGTCCCTTCGTCTGCCGATGCGCTGCCGGGGCGCACACAAGCGCTCCCCACGGCAGAAAATCATTTCGTCAACGGTGTTCCCCTCAAAGGGCCCTATCCGGAAGGATTCGAGAAGGCGATGTTCGGTCTCGGCTGCTTCTGGGGCGCTGAGCGAAAATTCTGGAGCTTGCCCGGAGTTTACGTCACGGCGGTCGGCTATACCGGCGGTCCCACCCCGAACCCAACCTACGAAGAGGTCTGCTCCGGCCTCACCGGTCACAACGAGGCCGTGCTTGTCGTGTTCGATCCCAAGCGGGTCAGCTACGACGAGTTGCTGAAGACATTCTTCGAGAGCCACGATCCGACCCAAGGCATGCGGCAAGGCAACGATCTCGGCACGCAATATCGCTCGGGCATTTACGTGTTCTCCGACGCACAGCGCGAAGCAGCCGAACGCGCTAAGACCATGTACGACGCGGCGCTGAAGGCGAAAGGGCTCGGGGCCATCACTACGGAGATTCTGCCGGCGCCCGAGTTCTATTTCGCCGAGGCCTATCACCAGCAATATCTCGCCAAGAATCCGCAAGGCTATTGCGGACTGGGTGGCACTGGCGTCTCGTGCCCAATTGGAACCGGTGTGATCGCCTAGAGCATCATCCCGAAAAGTTGCAGACTTTTCGGACAAGATGATGCGTCAAAAAAGAAGATTAGGCGAGATCGATGGCGTAGCGCTTGAGATCGGCAAGCTCCACGATCTCGAGCGTCGCCTCATGCGTCGACTTCAGGATGACGCGCGGCGCTTTTCCCGCTTCGAAGGCTTCGCGCCAGCGCATCGCGCAAAGGCACCAGCGGTCGCCGGGCGTAAGTCCGGGAAAGCCGAAATCCGGAAGCGGCGTCGAGAGATCGTTGCCGCACGCTTTCGAGTAGGCGAGGAACTCTGCCGTCACCTCGACGCACACCGTGTGCAGTCCGCGGTCCTCAGGCCCGGTGTGGCAACAGCCGGTGCGATAGAATCCGGTCAGCGGACGTTCCGAGCAACTTTCCAGCGGCTCGCCAAAAACGTTTCGCTGCTTTTCTACCGTTCGCTCTTGCATCAATGCGGCTTTCGGTCGGGCAACGGCACGACGCCCGGCGCGGCGCCGCCCTTGTTGCCCTTCAGGGCTGCGATCTGCTCGGGTGTAAGCGTCGGCACGGGCGGACCCGCCTCCTTGCTGGCCGCGGCCTTCAACAGCACGGGCACTGGCGACCCGTCCGTGATGGGAACATTGCCGCCCGAGGTCAGCACCGTCTTGCACTCAGCCGGTAGGTCGCCCATCAGCAGCGGCTTCTTTCCCGACCACGGCTTGGCATTCGGGTCCGGCGGTTTAGTCTGAGCAATCGCCGCCACGCGCAACATCTTGTACCAATTGTCCAGCTCCTTGCCGCAGCCGTCGTCGCCTGCGACCGATTTCTGATTCTCGCAGCCTTCGGCCCCGGGCGGGCAGGAGAGCCGCACATGGAAATGGTAGTGGTGATTCCACCACGGCCTGACCTTGCCGAGCCATGCCCGATCCTTGCCCGCGTCTTCGCAGAGCTTCTTCTTGATGGCGGGGTGGACGAAGATGCGATCGACCTGCGGATAGGATGCGGCCCGCTTGATCAGCTTCAGATGCAGCGGCGTCCACACTGCCGGGTCGACCGTGAAGGGATCCTTCAACATCGAGGCCGCGGTCATGTCCTCGCGCTCTTGTGGGCTGAGAATGCGGTCCGGCATCGGCGTTAGCCAGATGTCGACGTCGAGGCCGACCTGATGGCTGGTATGGCCGGTGATCATTGGACCGCCACGGGGCTGCGACATATCACCGACAAGGAGTCCCGGCCACCCGTCCAGGGCGCGCGCGTCGCTCGCCAAGCGCTCGAGAAAATCGAGCAAGCGCGGATTACCCCAATTGCGGTTTCGCGACAGCCGCATCACTTGCCAATCGGGACCGTTGATCGGAAGCGAGACGCCCCCCGACAGACAGCCTTTGGCATAAGAGCCGATAGAGCGCGCTGCGAGCGGCGCCGGCGTCGCCACCGCGCCGAACAATTCCTTCGCCGGCGGCCCCTTGGGCACAGCTTTTTTGGCCACGGGCTTGCCCTTAACCGCGGCGCCGGCTGCGGTCCCGACCTTGGCGGGATCCTTCTTCGCGGCAATTTCCTCCGCGGCGACCCCGGTACAAGCAAGCAATACGAGCAGGCCGGCGATGAGCCTTCGCATCGATATCCCCTTCGACGCCGTCGCGGCGTCCGACCCTATCACAAATAAAGGCGCCAATTGGAGCCCTTCGTTCAGCTGGTATTCACTGGGAGGGCGTTACGGTACTCTCGCATCCGAGATCGAGGGAGTTTCACCAACATGACCCGCACCCTTCCGCTTGTGGCTTTGCTGACCGCCTTCACCGGCCTGATTTTCGCCGGACCGGCCGCCGCGCAACCCGGCGTCGTCGCCAGGGTCAGCCTCTCCACCCAGCGGATGGAGGTCTATGTTGATGGCCAGCCCCGCTATAATTGGCCCGTCTCCACTGCGCGGCGCGGCTATCGAACCCCAACCGG
Organism: Methyloceanibacter sp.; assembly: GCA_036559585.1. GTDB lineage: Bacteria > Pseudomonadota > Alphaproteobacteria > Rhizobiales > Methyloligellaceae > Methyloceanibacter. The sequence continues at coordinate 18,916 of DATBSU010000026.1, read as the reverse complement.
AACCTTTCAGCCGACGGCGCTCACGGTCTGGCATCGCTCCACGATCTATAGCGGCTCGCCGATGCCCTATTCGATCTTCTTCCTGCGTGGCTATGCCATCCATGGCTCTTACGAGATCAAGCATCTCGGGAGTCCGGCGAGCCACGGTTGCGTGAGACTGCATCCGTCCAATGCCAAGGCGCTGTATTCGCTGGTCAGCGCTTATGGACGCGGCAACACGATGATACAAATCACGCCCTAGAGCATGATGCGGAAAAGTGGCATCCGGTTTTCCGAACAGATCATGCTCAAACAAGTCCTGCCTATTCGCAATCGCTATGCGGTGGCGCGCCGCGAAGTCTGTCGCCGAACCAATTGAGCGCGGCGCCGACGCTGTTGCGCGCGGCGTAGGTATGGGACACGCCTTGCATTGTTACGAAGCTCACTTTCACCCCTTGTTTGCACAAGGCTTCGCCGAAGCGCTTGGTCACCTCCGGCGGCACGGTGGTGTCGGCCGTGCCTTGGGCAATAAACACAGGTCCTCCCGACGGCGCCTGTCCGGGTGTGTTCCGCAGCATCAACGACTTCCAAGGCTCGACTTCGGTCGGATCGACCGCGAGGAATTTCTCTCGTTGTAGCGGTTTCTCCGTCTTGTCGATGGCGAGGAATTCCGGAACATCCTCGATGCAGTCAGTCGCCATTTTATCATAGACCGCCGTTGCGTCCGGCTCGACGACGCCGTTGGTGGAGTAATGATAGAGGTGAGACCAGGCATAGAGTGCCATCGCGGTGAGCTCTTTGCCGGTTGGGCTGGTCTTGTCGGCATCGAACAGCTCGATCAGATAGGTCGCCGGTGCCGCCGCGCCGGTGCCGTAAAGTTTCAGATCCGGCGCATAGCTCGCCGCGAGCTCGCCCGTGTAGAGTGCCGCATGCCCGCCTTGGCTATGCCCCCAAACCACGAAGCGGTTGCTGGCGCCTGAGTCCGGCAGATCGCGTGCCGCGCGCACCGAATCGATCACGGCGCGGGCCTCGCTGATGCCAATCAGAAAAGGGTGAATGCCTTGGGTGCCGAGCCCCGGGTAATCGGTGGCAGCGACGACATAGCCCTGGGCCAGCATCTGGTTCAGCCCAAAGATCAGGCCGGCCGTATCCGGCATCAGCGAAGGCGCGCAAGCCGGCACGACGCCGTAGGTCGGATGCGCCCAAGCGAGCACGTTTCGGCCGCCGGCGGGTGCCGGTCCCGGCGGGATGAAAACGGCGCCGGACACCGCGATGGGTTCGCCGTTCAGCCCGGTCGAACGATAGAGAATGCGAAAGGCATTCGCATTGCCACCCATCGGGCCGCCGCCTTCCAGCGGCCAAACCCGGATGATGCTGCCGGGCTTTCCGGGGATCTCGCCAGGGGTCACATCGTAGAGGGCGGACACCGACTGCGGCAGGGCAACGCCGAGACCAACGCTAAGTACAGCGAGGAGAACGCGCCCCAAACAACCGCCAAATCCGATCATCTTCACCCCCTTTTTTATCGGCCGGATCAGAGCCCAGGCTTCGGACTGCCGCAACAAGAACTTGCTGGGGATGGCTAACTTTCTGTCAGCCATTTCCTTCTGGTGGCTTCCGTAGCAGAATTGCGACAAACGACGGGGACCACCGAGGTGAGGACGCTGATATGACAACTGCATCGGCCACGATTGACGCCCTGATCGAGCGGATTGGATCGGTCCACACCCCCTTCACGGTCGAATTGCCATCGGGCGAGAGCCGTAAGGTCGGCGCCGGCGAGCCTACCTTCATGATCGGGCTCAGGAATGAGCGCGCTCTGCGCGCCGTGCGCTCGCTCGATGAGGGCAATATCTCCGAAGCCTATATCCACGGCGATATCGATCTTGAGGGCGACATGTTGAAGCCCTTCGAGCTTCGCCAGTCGCTTGACGACCAGCATCCGCTGGTTGCGGCCTGGCGCTTCCTCGAGCCGTTGCTGTTCGGTCAGGTTTACACCAACAAGCGAGCGATCTCCTCGCACTACAACGCCGATCCAAATCTCTTTTTGAGTTTTCTCGATCCGGTTTTTCCCGCCTATAGCCAAGGCGTCTATGAGAGTGACGACGAGCCGCTGGCGAAAGCGTTGCAGCGGAAATTTGATTGGGCGCTCGAGCAATGCGGCATTGGCAAGGGAACCCGCGTGCTCGAGATCGGCCCCGGCTGGGGCGCGTTCGCCGGACATGCATTACAGGCCGGCGCCCGCTTTACTGGCATCACCAACTCTGAAGTGTCGCAGACCTATCTTCGAGGCAAACTTGCCAATTTCGGCGACAATTTCGACATCGAGCTCACCGATTTCTACCAATATCAGCCGAAGGAAAAGTTCGACGCCATCGTCATCATGGGCGTCATCGAGCACTTGCCGGACTATGAGCGGGTGCTAAAGAAATTCTCAAGCCTGTTGAAGCCGGGCGGCAAGGCCTTTCTTGATGGTAGCGCCTGGAAAAAGAAATATGAGCTGTCGACCTTCATGATTCGCCACATCTATCCGGGAAACCACTCTTTCCTGGTGTTGGACGACTTTCTCAATAAGATGTTCAAAACGGATTTCGAGGTGGACGTCATCCACAACGACCGCTGGAGCTACTATCTCACCTTCAAGCAATGGGCTATGAATCTCGACGCGCATAAGGAGTACATCCAGCGCACCTTCGGCGATTTCGAGTTCCGTAAATTCCGGCTCTATCTATGGGGAGCGACTTATGAGTTTCTTCACCGGAATCTGGATTGCTACCGGCTGATTTTGTCGAAGCCCAAAGCCTAACACCATCAGAAAGGGTCCCCATGTGTGAGCTCTGCAATCATTCGCAGGCATCTTCCTTGTCGCGTCGCGCGGCCATTCTCGGCATGGGTGCCGCGATTACCCTCTCCGCGCTCCATCGCGCCCGTGCCGACCAAGCCATCTCGCTCACGCCGCCCCCCAACGCAATTCATCCAGACGAGGCCTTGAAACGGCTGATGGAGGGCAATGCCCGCTATGCCGCTAATGAGCCGAACGAAAAGGACTTCTCGCACGGACGTGCCGAGCGTGTGAGCGCGCAGTATCCTGTCGCCGCGGTGCTGAGCTGCTCTGACAGTCGCGTTGCCCCCGAGCTCGCCTTCGATCAAGGGCCAGGCGATATTTTTGCCGTGCGTGTCGCCGGCAATTTCGTCAATCAGGACGGGCTCGCGAGCCTCGAATACGGGGTGAAGATCTTAGGCGTGCCGCTCATAATGGTGCTCGGACACACCAATTGCGGCGCGGTTGCCGCAACGGTCAAAGTTGTGACCGAGCGCGCGGAGTTGCCGGGTCACCTCCCTGAACTTGTCAAGGCGATCGAGCCAGCGGTGATTGCCGCTCACGCCCGACATCCGAGCGACCTCGTCGCGGCCGCCACCGAGGAGAACGTGAAACTCAATGTCGGTCGTCTCAAAAAGGATCACCCCATTATTTCGGAGGCCTACGCTGCCAAGAAGATCGACGTGGTCGGCGGCATCTACGATCTCGCGACCGGCAAGATCAGCCTTCTTTAGGCGGGGCGAACATGGAAGATGTGTTGGAGCGTTGGCGCTCGGAAAAGACTGCGGCCTTTCTCTCCTCCGCCGTCGCCGCCGTCGAATCCGACAAAAAGCGAAGGAAGCTCTTCAAGCAGATGGCGCGAGCCGCCGAAGAGCAGGCCGGCATCCTTGCCAAGGATATCAATCCCGTCCCGGAGTTCACGCCGTCACTCCGCGCCAAGCTCATCGCCTCGTTGCTCGGTACGTTCGGCCCGCGCGCGATGCGGCCGATCCTGTCGGCCTCGAAGGTGCGGGGCATCTCCGTCTATCGCGGCCAGACCGAGGGCCATCCCTGGCCCACATCCGTTGAGGAAGTTGGACAGCGCCATCGCAATGTCGGCGGCGGCACGCTTCGCGCCGGCGTCTTCGGCGCGAATGACGGCCTCGTCTCTAATACTTGCCTGGTCATGGGCGTCGCTGGCGCCGCCGTCGAGCCCGGCGTCATCGTGCTGACGGGCATTGCCGGTCTGCTTGCCGGCGCCTTCTCCATGGCGGCCGGCGAATTCATCTCCATGCTGTCGCAGCGCGAGATGTTCGAGCACCAGATCGCGCAAGAGGCCGACGAGCTCAAGCGCTATCCGAAGGAAGAGGCCGAAGAGCTCGCTCTGATCTACGCGGCGCGAGGCCTTGACAAAAAAGAGGCGCGGTCGCTCGCCAAGAAACTCATCGCCAATCCCGACCATGCGCTCGATACGCTGGCCCGCGAGGAGCTTGGCCTCAATCCTGACGATCTCGGCTCTCCGATCGGCGCGGCGATATCTTCCTTCATTGCCTTCAGCATCGGCGCGAGCCTGCCGCTGATCCCGTTTCTGCTTCATTTCGGCGGCAACGATGTCGCGGTTGCAGCCGGGATCTCGGGCGTTGCGCTGTTCCTGATCGGGGCCATCTTGAGCCTGTTCTCCGGCAAGAGCGCTTTCATTGGCGGCTTGCGCATGCTTGCCATCGGCGCCGCCGCTGCTACCGCCACCTACTTCATCGGCTCTCTATTCAATGTGAGCGGCATCTGAGCCGGGCAAACACTCCCATTTACGAAAATTGTCTCGAATTCAGTGAGCTGCGCTTAAGGCAAAGCGTGTGCTGCTGGCTTGCGCTTAAACTCGTTGTTACGGCTCACGACGATAGTGGGGGCAGATCCGCAAAAGGAGCTCACCCATGTTTTACCAACTCGGCGCCACCACTCTCATCGTCTCTCTCGTCCTTGCCACGACACCGGTCCTCGCCTGCACCGGCATCAGCCTTAAGGCAGGAGACGGCGCCGCCATCCGCGGCCGAACGCTCGAATTCGGCTTCCCGATGCAATCTAAGATTCTCGTGGTTCCCGCTGGCAAAGAGATGAGCGGCACGCTGCCCGATGGCGGCAAAGGCCTCTCCTATACGACCCGCTATGCCGTGATCGGCGCCAATGCGCTCGGCCTCCCCGTCATACTCGACGGCATCAACGACCAGGGCCTTTCGGTCGGGCTGTTTTACTTCCCGGGCTATGCCAAATATGCCGACGCCACCAAGGAGAATGCCAGCCACGCGCTCGCGCCGCAGGAGTTTGGCATCTGGGCCCTCGCCAATTTCGCCACCGTCGATGAGGTGAGAGCGGCGGTGAAGGACATCGTACTCGTGCCGACGCCGGCGCCCGGCCTCGGCAGCCCGCAAGGTGCGGTGGCCGGTGCGCATTTCTTCCTTCAGGACAAAAGTGGCAAGTCGCTCGTGGTCGAGCCCGTCGACGGCACGCTGAAGGTGCATGACGCGCCGCTCGGCGTGATGACCAATGCACCGACTTACGATTGGCACATGACCAATCTCGCCGCCTACATCAATCTCTCGGTGAAGGACATCGATTCCGCCAAGGTGGGGCCCGTGACCCTTTCGGCCTTCGGCTCAGGCGCAGGCATGCTTGGCCTTCCTGGCGATTTCACGCCGCCCTCGCGCTTTGTCCGCGCGGTGGCTTTCAGTCAGTCCGCGGCGCCGAACGCGACCGCCGACGATGCCGTGTTATCGGCCTTCCACATTCTCAACCAGTTCGACATCCCGGAAGGCTCGGTTGTCAATTCGGCAATCGGCAAGCCAGTTGACGAGATCACCGAATGGACATCCGTCGCCGACCTGAAAAATCTTCGCTGGTACTTCCGCACCCACAGCGATCAGTCGATCCGCATGGTCGATCTGAAGCAGGCGGTCGAAGCCGCCAAAGGCGAGCCGCGCACCATCAAGATGGACTCGACCCAGCCGATCGCCAATGCCTCGACCACCTTCATGAGCGGCAAACAGGCAGCCGATGCGCCGCAGGGCAAGTCAGCGGCGGAGTGATCGACAGTCGGGTTACTGCGCGAACGTATCCAGATAGCGCTGATAGACCCAACCGTCGTCTTTGGTCGCGGGGTCGGTGATGTGCACCCAACTCCCTTGCCGGCCAACGGCGAGCACGCGGGTTCCGCGCTGCACGACTTTGAGCGCCGGCGATTTCACCGACGGGCTCTCCCGCAAATTCGCCGATCCTGACATCTCAACCCAGTCCGGGTTGCCGTCTTCGGCCGAGGTCGGTTGCGGCGGCGGCAGAACCACGCCGGCCTGCGGTTGCGGAGCCGCAGCCGGGAGTGCGTCGAGTCGCGCAAGCTCGGCGTCGGCCTCTTTGACGCCGAGCTTGCGGGCTCGGTCATACCAGGTCCGCGCTTCCCCAATGTCAGGTTTGATGCCCTGCGCGCCCATCTCCTCGATCAACGCGGGGTCGTAGGTGGCAGCAAGCGCGAATGACGCCTCGCCGCTGCCGGCTTCCGCGGCGCGCCGGTAATAGGCCCGCGCTCCAGCGAAATAGCCGACATCGATCATCTTGCGGCCATGCGCGATGAGTTCGTCGATACGGCCTTTCTCGTCTGGCCGCGATACGAGCGCGTTCGTGGCATTCGCGACCAGCAGATGCGTGGCCGCGTGTGCGATCTCGGTTCCGTCCGCGGTCAGCAGGGTGACGCTGAGATCATGCTGTCCGCTTGCATTTGCTGGAACGCTCAAGCTCAACTCGCCGATCTCGCCAGGCGTCAGGCTCCATTCCGTCTGGCCAAACGGGCGTCCCGCCGAAAGGCTCATAGCGTCCGCCAGGCCGCTGATGACGAGCGTGCTCCGCGACGGCAGCGGCTCGGCGCTGTCCAGCGTCAAAGCGAACGGGACTTCCTGCCCGGCGGTAGCGTCGAGGCTGATTGGAGCAGTCAGCGCCACTCTGGGAATCAGCACATCTTGCTTTGGCAGCACCGTTTCCAGCGCATGAGACACCGTCGATGCCTCCATCTGCGGGCTATCGCGATGTATGATGGTGAAGGAAACCGGGAGCTTCATGCCGCTCTTCCAGGCAACGACGCCCGCCGCCACCCCTGACAGAATGGTCGTGATGATCAGCCCGGCCACGATGGCGGGCGTTGCAAACCGCCTCGGCTCTGCCGGGTCGAGCTCAGCCGCGCTTCGCGCTCTGGCGCGCAGTGGCTCCACTTGGGGCGCGTCGGATACCGGGATCGCATCATTGGCCGCGGCCTCCGGAGCGAAGCGCTGCGCCATCAGCGACGCTGTCGGCTCCTCACCCGTTTCGCCGGCTTCGCCGTTGGCGACGGCTGTCAGTCTCTCGGAAAGTTTTCGCGGCGGCATGATGTAGTCGGTTGGACTGCGATCGATCTGGCCCATGACACCCTCCATCGCGATGACGTTGACGCGGGACATTGCGCGCACCTTGAGGTTAGTTTGCATTGGCTTGACTCTTCTGCCAGGCGAGAAAGGCGCGGAACAGATCGGCGCGCTCGGCATCATTGGTCGGCGTACCGGCTTGCGCCGTCTGCGCTAGAAAGGCGTCAAAGCTCTTTTTCGATGGCGTGTCTCTCGCGTCGCGCGAGGCGACCACGGTCGATGCCTTGGCGCGGTCGATCCAGGCTTGCGAAGCGGGAGACCGATGCCAGCCTTCGAGCGTTGCGGCGAAATTCACCTCGCGCCATTTTGGGTGACGCGGCTCGGCGAGGAACGCGTCGAACTTGCCGAAGAAGGCATTGACGAAGCGCGCCACGCGCTTATAGCGCTCGCTGTCTTTGTCCCAATTGAACGCGATCAGAACCGCGCAGACCGCGACCGTATCCACGGTCTGGCCATCGCCGATCAGCGAGGGATAATCCTCATGGGTGAGCGTTGTGGGATAGTAATCCGCCTCGAGCGTCGGCCCGTACGGGACCGACAGCAGCTTCATGCCTTTAAGATCCGCAAAATCCTTCGCCACCGGCAGCGGTTTGCCGCCGATCATCACCACGCCGGCGAGTTCGCCGGATTTCAGCTTGGCGATGGCGTCGGCGTCGCCGTAGTGTCGCTCGTCGACATTGACGCCGAGCGTCTCCAACAGGAGGTGGCCGATCATGTCGCTGCCGCTTCCCGCTTCGCCGAGATTGACCGGTTGTCCTTTCAGTGCCGCGATATCGGCAACGTCCTCACGGACTAGAATATGAATCTCTTCGTTGAAGAGTTTGGCCACATAGACGACCTGGTCGATGAAATCAGGCCCCAGTTCGCCGGTGCGCGCATAGTATTTGAGCAGACTGGCGTAGGTGATCCCCATGTCCACGCCCCGCAAATACAACACGTCCTTGATGCTCTGGGCTGCGCCTTTGCCCACCATCGGCACGATGCGGAACTGGTTCTCGTCGTCGAGCACCTCGGCAATATCGTGGGCAATGGTGAGCTCGGTGCCGCTTGGGCTGCCCGCCATGATGGTGATGAGATTGTCGTTGAGTTTCGCCCGATAGGCTTCGCGCGGGCTCACGGTCTGGACCGGTGCGGGCACTTCCTGCGGGTTGGATTTGTTGGCGAGCTTAGTCTTCGGTGCCGCAACGGCGGTTGAGAGCGCGATGAGGCAAAGTCCTAACGTAAGGGCGGTACGCATAACTTCCCCCTATGTGCGCGGAGACTAATACGGAGACCAATCTCCCTGGCCGCGCTCCAAGGAGACCGCAAACGCTAACGATCGAACTACGAGCTTTGCGAAGAAAAAGCCTTACCAGCCTGGGCTGCGACGATTTCCCCCGTCGTCAGCACTGCTGTCCCTCGGTAAGCATTGAGCGCCGAAATTAACCAGTCTGTCAAGGGTTTCGTGTGCGAATACATGAAATTACCATGATGTTGCCGCAGAAAAGTTCAAATTACTTAGAAAACGGCAAGATTAAGACGCCGCATTTTTCGGCAAATACAAGAATATAACTTGAGATTCAATGGTTAAGGCCAACTCGCTTCATCTGAAAGATGCGAATTTTCGGCCAAGTTTTTGTCTGCCATTCACCGGCACGCGCTGTCCGAGTATCAACGCGAGCAAGCCGCCAAGCGCGAGGGCGGCAGCAAGGAATAGCAACGCTCGAGTGAAGCTTCCTGTCGCCTCCTTCGCCGCGCCAACCACAGTCGGTCCGACGAACCCGCCGAGGTTGCCGATCGAATTGATCAGCGCCAGCCCCGCCGCAGCTCCCGTGCCGGACAGGATCGCGGTCGGCAACGACCAGAAGCTTGCGATCGCGGCATAGATCCCAGCCGTCGCGATCGAAAGTGCGAGCATCGCCGCCAGCAAGTCAAACGCATAGGCCGACCAGGCAAAGGCGGCCGCGCCAATCAAGAGCGGCAGCGCGATGTGCCATCTCCGCTCCCCGGTTCGATCCGAGTTCCAGCCGCACAGCACCATGACTATGCTCGCCACGAGGTAAGGAATTGCCGTGAGCAACCCGACCGTCAAATTGGCCACGCCGAAATTTTGAGTCAGCTGCGGCATCCAAAAGCCGATGCCGTAGAGCCCGATGACGATCAGGAAATAGAGCAGCGCCAGAGCGAAGATGCGCGGCCTGGTCATCGCCTCGACGAGACCGCTATAGCCGTGCTTCCGCGCGGAGTGATCGTCTGCGGCGAGCGCGGTGCTAAGCCCTTTGCGTTCCGGCGCTGAGAGCCATTTTGCCTTTGCCGGTCCGTCGTCGAGAACCTTCAATGCCGCGAGGCCGAGCAGCACGGCAGGAACGCCTTCGATGATGAAGAGCCATTGCCATCCCTTCAGGCCATGAACCCCATCGAGCCCGAGCAGCACCCCTGACAGCGGCGCGCCGATCACAGTGGCAAGTGGCACTGCCGCCATGAACAAGGACACGATGCGCGCACGTTCCTGTGCCGGGAACCAATAGGTCAGATAGAGAATGATGCCGGGAAAGAAGCCGGCCTCCGCCACGCCAAGCAGAAAGCGCATCGCGTAAAAGCCGTAGGGGCCGCTGACCAGACTCATTCCCATGGCGACCAGGCCCCAGGAGATCATGATCCGCGCGATCCAGATGCGGGCGCCGAAATATTGCAGCGCGAGATTACTTGGCACCTCGAATAGGAGATAACCGGCGAAGAAAATCCCGGCGCCAAATCCATAAGTTTCGGGGCCGAAACCGAGGTCCTTGTTCATGGTCAGCGCGGCGAAGCCGACATTGACCCGGTCGAGAAAATTCACGGCGTAGCAAAGTGCGAGGAAAGGCAAGAGCCTGATGGCGGCCTTTCTGATCGCGCTGCGGTAATGATCTTTGGCCATGATCTTCCTGGAGCATGATCCCGAAAAGTTGGCAGACTTTTCGGACAAGATCATGCGTCAGATAGCCTAGAGTGAGATCGCGATCCAAATCCGGGATGATCTCAATCTAGGGGATGGTTCGGCCCCGCCAATTGAGTGGGGTCGCCCGCGCGCGCATAGTTCTAGCCCGATTCGATATGGGAGGATCGAGAAATGGCCATGTCACTCGAAGCTGCCGCTGCCGCCATGCGCGACGCGATGCGCGAGACCGTGAAGCGTTATTCGCTGTGGTACCTCTTGCAAGGAGTCTTGATGGCGGTCGCCGGCTTGCTCGCGCTCATCTATCCGATGCTCGCCTCAGTTGCGATGATGGTGCTGCTCGGATGGATCTTGATCCTGAGCGGCGTGGTACAGGGCATCGGCTTGATCGGCGCCCGCCAGATACCGCATTTCTGGCTGCAGCTGGTTTCGGTCGTCCTTTCGATCGTCGTTGGTTGGCTGCTGCTGAGCCGGCCTGAAGGCGGGCTGCTGCTCTTCACCGTGTTGCTGCTCGTCTATTTCATGGTGGAGGGCATCTCGAAGGTGATCTTCGGGCTCACCATCAGGCCATTGTCGAATTGGGGGTGGGTATTTGGCAGCGGCGTGGTCGGTCTTCTGCTTGCGCTCTATCTCTTCGCCAATATTTCCAACGTGTCGGAATGGGCGCTCGGGCTTCTGCTGGGTATTCAGTTGCTTTGCGAGGGTGCGGCGCTGACCTACCTCGCTTGGCGCATTCGGGAGAGCTGAGACGCGCCAAAACTCCAGCGTCGTGGCCCGGCGAGACGCAGCTGGGCACGACGCAGGAAACGTGGGTTTAGCGGCGGCTTAGTGTGATATGCGCCGAGCCCTTGCCGTTGGTCACGGTGATGGAGAGGTTGTTGCCCTTCTGGAACAGCAGCACGCTGCCGGTACCTTTATAGTCCGGGCTCGAGACCGTGCCGGTATAGCGATTGCCGCCGGAGCTCTTGACATGACCCAATAGCTCATAGCGGCCGGTATCGGTGGCGCAAGTCGAGCTATACGTATAGGCCGAGCCTCCAGCTTTGGTGTAGCGCACGCGACAATGCACCTGATCGGACGTGCCGCCATGAGAGATGACGCCGCTGCCGCTCCACGAGCCTTCAAGCGAAGGCGGTGCTGCTGACGCGGCCGTCACCAATGCGCCGAATGCGGCCGCGGAAAAGATCGAAAGCAAAAATGCCGGGCGGTGCATGGCAAGCCCCCTTGTGTATGTCCCCGAATCCTAAAGAGCAGCAAAGGATGCCGCAACTGTGTGAAACCGTCTATCGCAATCCGGCAACTCTCGAGGTTTTTCACAAGCTAAAGCGCCTAATTGCCTTCCATTTTCAGCGCCGCGATGAAGGCTTCTTGCGGGATGTCGACGCGGCCAAAGCTCCGCATTTTCTTCTTGCCGGCCTTTTGCTTCTCCAACAGCTTGCGCTTCCGCGTGATGTCGCCGCCATAGCATTTCGCAGTGACATCCTTCCGCATCGCGCTGATCGTCTCGCGCGCGATCACCTTGCCGCCGATCGCGGCTTGGATCGGGATCTTGAACAGGTGCCGCGGGATCAAATCCTTCAGCTTCTCCACCATGGCCCGTCCGCGCGTCTCGGCCCTGCCGCGATAGACGATGATCGATAGCGCATCGACCGGCTCGTCGTTGACAAGGATCGACATCTTGACCAGGTCGCCCTCCTCATAGCCGATGATGTGATAGTCGAAGCTCGCATAGCCGCGTGAGATGGATTTGAGCCGGTCGTAGAAGTCGAACACCACCTCGTTGAGCGGCAATTCATAGACCAGCATGGCGCGGCTGCCGGCATAGGTGAGGTTCTTCTGTCGTCCGCGCCGGTCCTCGCAAAGTTTCAGCACCGCACCGAGATACTCGTCAGGAACGAGAATGGTGGCCTCGATCCACGGCTCCTCGATTCTAGCGATCTTCTGTGGCTCGGGCATATCCGCCGGATTGTGCAGCTCCTTCATCGTGCCGTCGGTCAAATAGACCTGATAGATGACGGAGGGCGCCGTGGCGATGAGGTCGATATCGAACTCCCGCTCCAGCCGCTCGCGGATGATCTCGAGATGCAATAGCCCGAGAAAGCCGCAGCGGAAGCCGAAGCCAAGCGCGGCCGAGGTCTCCATCTCGTAGGAGAAGCTCGCGTCGTTGAGACGAAGCTTGCCGACCGCCTCGCGCAAATCGTCGAACTCGGAGGCATCGACCGGAAACAATCCGCAGAACACCACGGGCTGCGCCGGCTTGAAGCCTGCAAGCGGCGCCTCCGCCGGCTTCTTCTCGTCGGTAACGGTGTCGCCGACGCGCGTATCCGCGACCTGCCGGATCGAGGCCGTGAAGAAGCCGATCTCGCCTGGCCCGAGCGAGCCCCGCATTTCTTGCTTTGGGCGGAAGATGCCGACGCGATCGACTTGATAGGCGCCTCCCGTCAACATTAGCTTTATGCGTTGTCCCTTGGTGAGGGTGCCGTCGAAAATGCGCACCAGCACCACGACGCCGAGATAGGCGTCGTACCAGCTATCGATGAGGAGGGCTTTCAGCGGCGCCTTGGCGTCGCCCTTCGGCGGCGGCAGCCGATGCACGATGGCTTCGAGCACATCCTCCACGCCCTTGCCGGTCTTGGCGGAGATCTCGAGCGCGTCATGCGCATCGAGCCCGATCACATCCTCGATTTGCTCCCGCACACGCTCGGGCTCAGATGCCGGCAGGTCGATCTTGTTCAGGATCGGCACGACCTCGTGATGGTTGTTGAGCGCCTGATAGACATTGGCGAGGGTCTGCGCCTCCACGCCTTGCGTCGCATCGACCACGAGGAGCGAGCCTTCGCAAGCCGCGAGGCTGCGGTTTACCTCATAGGCGAAATCGACATGGCCCGGCGTGTCGATCAGATTGAGCTCGTAGAGCACCCCGTCTTTGGCCCGATAGTCGAGCCTGACGGTCTGCGCTTTGATGGTAATGCCGCGCTCCCGCTCGATATCCATCGAGTCGAGCACCTGCTCCTTCATCTCCCGGACCGACAGCCCGCCGCAAAGCTGGATCAGCCGGTCGGCCAGCGTCGACTTGCCGTGGTCGATATGGGCGATGATGGAGAAATTGCGGATGCGGGAAAGCGGCGTCGAGGCCTCGGATTCACTCATTGCCGCTAGGTACGGGAGGGGGACCTTCACGGTCAAGCAGGGAAGGGAAGCCTTCCCTGCGGCAACGAGGGCTCATTTTTGCCTTGAAAAAGCCGCCCCGCCGATCCAGACGAACCCCCGACCGGTTCCTTTGGCCTTGGGCCTAGCGGGGAACAGGTACGTCATGGGAGCCGTTTATCTAAGCCCAAATGGGGTTCCCCAACCGTAGTCAAACGGAGAATGCTAATGTTTAAGCAAGTGATTTTGGCCTCTGCCGTCGCTGGCCTTCTGGCCGGTGCCGCTCTTCCCCTTGCCACCTCGGCTGATGCCGCCAGCGGTTGCCGGAAGGCCGCGAAGGCCAAATACGGTACCGACCACCAGGCTCGCCATGAATATCGTAAATGGTGCCATGCCGAGTGGAAGGCCCACAAGAAGGCTCAGAAGGCCGCTTAAGCCCTTCTATTGTCTAGCAAGTTTTGGGGACTCGCGCTTCTTGCGCGGGTCCCTTTGTTTTTGGAGGTTAGTCTTAATGAGATTACAGGTGTAGCGCCCTAAACATGCCTCAGATCAACTCCTTGGCAATAACATTTATGAAATACAACTGTCTTTCGAAGATAAGAGATTGCAGCGAAATCCCATTCCATGCTTATAAATTGACATAGTCTATTCGGTGAAACGTGACGGAGTACCTCAATGCTGAAGAAGTTACTTTTGACTGTTGCTGCCGCGGGTTTGCTGTTAGGGGGCGCCGCCATGGTTCAACCCACTCCGGCTTTCGCCTTCAAGAGCGGATGCGCGAAGGCCGCCAAGGCCCATTATCCGAGTGATCGGAAGGCCCGCAAAGCCTTCCGCAAGGATTGCAAGGCCGAGTATCGCGCCAGCAAGAAGCACTAATCTCAACACGCTCATAAAAGGACCCGCCTCGGAAGGGGCGGGTCCCTTTTTATTGGCGATGAGGGCACTCGCCGCTCAAATGCCGGCATACCACTCATAGCCGAGGTCTTCCCAGAAGCCGCCTCTCCCGCCACGGATTGTGGCGATTTCGTCGACCGCCTCGATCCGCATCACATATTTCGCCATCTTGTAGCCAAGCTGCCGCTCGACGCGGAGCCGTAGCGGCGCGCCATGCTCGATCGGCAGCACGTTGCCGTTCATCTCGTAGGCGAGAATCGTCTGCGGGTGGAAGGCATCCTCGAGCCCGACCGATTCGTAATATTTTCCATCCTCATCGCCGGTCTGTCCGAGATCGTCGGCGCAACGGAACACGACATAGCGCGCGTTCGCTTTGAGCCCGGCCTGGTCAAGCAGGGTCTTCAACGGCACGCCCGTCCATTTGCCGATGCAACTCCAACCCTCCACGCAATCGTGCCGCGTGATCTGAGTGCGCGACGGCATCGCCCGCAACTCAGCCAGCGATAGTTCGAGGGGCTTTTCCACCAAACCCGAGACGCCGAGCTTCCAATCGGCAAAGCCGTTGGCGGCGTGCGCCTTGTAAGCCTCGTCATCCGGATTCGTGGAGCCGTTGGCCTTAAACTCCTTCGAAATCTCAGCCTCGTCATATTCGCGGGCGAGTGCGGAAGGTGGGATCAGCACCGTTTGGGTAAAGCGGGTCAATCCTTCCGCGCTGTCGAGCACTCGCCGCACCCAAGGCTGATCGGAGAGACCGTCGCAGCCGCCAAGTCCGAGCGTTCCGGCGAGAGCCGCGGCACGACGGAGAAAGAAGCGGCGGTCGAGCGAGTTGCTCATTTCGTCTCCTCCGCGGGTTCCACGACATATTTGCCCGTGATCATCGAGCGGAGATTGTTCCAAACGCCCGACACCAGCACCATGAAGAGATGCACCGCGACGAAGAGAACGATGCCGCCTGCTGCGAGAAAGTGGATGGTGCGCGCCGACTGACGGCCGCCGAAAATGTCGAGCAGAATGGGGTAGCCCGCATCCATGCCCGGAGACATGGCGAGCCCAGTCAGCAGCATCAGCGGCAGCAACACGAGCGCGACGAGGAGGTAGGTTAGTTTCTGCAAGACGTTATAGCGCTTGGCCTCCTCGCCCTTGGGAAATTTGAAACGGGCATGCTCGGAGATCGATGCGCCAATATGCTTGATCTCAGCTTCCGTGGGCGCGAGATCGCGCCGGATATGCCCGCTTGCGAAACTGTAGATCAGATAGATGAGCCCGTTGATGACGAAGGCCCAGGCAAAGAAGAAATGCCAGCGGCGCCCCATCGACAGATCGCGATGGCCGGGCAGCGTCACCGTCCAGGGAAAACCACGGGCATCGTAGCCTTCGTCCTCGGAGCCGGCGAGCCCGAACACGCCGGTCGTGTCGATCTGCCAGCCGAACAGGGTGGTGATGCCCATGACCTTGTCGCCGTGCTGCATCGGCTCCATGGCGATCAGAGGCTGCTCGAAGTCGGTCTTTGAGCCGAAATTGAGCGCAGGGTGGGCATTGAAGATCTGCAAGCCGCTCATGAGGAGCACCAGCAGCACCAGTGCATTGACCCAATGCGTCACGCGAATCGGGAGGCTGTGCCGATAGACGATCTCTTGCTGCTCGCTCATGGCTCTCTGCTCTCGCTTCCGCCACGAGATACGGAGGCCAACGGGCTTTGGATGCAGCAGATCATCCCTATCTCACGCCGGCGGCGGTCCCCAAATCTTTTCGAGGCGCTGGGCTCGCCCGCAATTCCATTTGTAGAACTTGTAACTCACCGCGTTGGTGTTGTGATAATTCTGGTGGTAGTCCTCGGCCGGGGTGAAGGTCGTGGCCGGTTTGATCTCCGTCGCCACGTCCTTCTTGAAGCGTTCGGCAATCTCCTTCTTTTCGCCCGCGGCAAGCTTCGCTTCTTCGGCGTCGCCGGTGAAAATCGCGCTCCGATAGGCGTTGCCCTTATCGCAGAATTGCCCATCGGCATCGAACGGATCGATATTGTGCCAGTACTGATCCAGCAATTGTTGGTAGCCGACCTTGGTGGGGTCGTAGCTGACGCGAACCGCTTCTTGATAGCCTTCGTGATCGCCGTAAGTGGGATTGGGCTTGGTGCCGCCGGCATAGCCTGAGACGGTCTCGGTCACGCCCGGCACCTCGTCGAAGGCTGCCTCCATGCACCAGAAGCAGCCGCCGGCAAAGATTGCGGTTTTCGTCGCGTCCGCAGCTCGGCTTTGCCAGCTCTGCGCCGGAAGCAACATGGTCGCAGCAAACAGAATCGCGGCGACGGCGCCGACAGATCTGGCCTTCATTGAGCATCTCCGGAGAATCATCGTTCGGCCCAAGATAGGCCTACACGAGACGTGCGAATACCGCCTCTCGCGCGACCGTGAACCGATTTGATACTGGGAGGCTCGGACGGCTAAAGAATGAAATCGCTGTTGACCAACGATGCGACATCTTGCAGCTGGACCTCGAAATCCGCGGTGCCGTCGCCATCAACGTCACCCTGCAATAGACCGTTCTCGTAGCGCAGCTCACCGGCGACCGCACCGGTGAAGGGCAGGGCCCCGACATAGACAAAGGCCTGATCCCCATCCAACACGGTATTCGCGTCGATGCCCGAAAGGTCGATATGATCATGCTGGCTGTGATGGAAATTGATGATCACGTCGTGACCCGCGCCGACCACGCTCTCGGTGATGTTGTTGAATTCGAATTTGTCCGCATTCTTGCCACCCGACAGCGAGTCCGTGCCGAGGCCGCCAACCACGGTGTCGTTGCCGCGACCGCCGTTCAGAATATCGTCGCCTGCGCCGCCCAAGACACGGTCGTTGCCGATATTCCCATCGAGATTATCGTTGCCGTCGCCGCCGATCAGGCGGTCGGCGCCATGACCGGACTTGAACGTATCATTTCCGTCGTTGCCGTTGAACACATAGCGGCCGCTGGTGAAATAGTTCGCAAAGCCAGCGCCGAAAGACGAGGCCTGGAACGAGGGCGACAAGTCTACGTCGAGTGTGGTGACGTTATTCTGCTCAACGACAAAGCCGGTGACCGAGCCGCCAGCCAGAAAACCATGGAAATATTTGAAGCCGGACCCCGACGCGTGAAACACGATGTTATGGGCCGAGTCGTTAAGGTCGAAGCTATGCGACCCGTGCGGCACCAGATGTCCGTGCTTGGCATGATTCATATATCCCGTGGCGTTGACACCAGTGGTCGTCAGCACGGTAAGAGTGATGGTCATATTGGTTGCTCCAATCTGACCCCAGTCTCACCCCTCAAGCCTAAGGAACGCTGACATTGAGGCTTAAACTTCGACCGATTAGCTTGGGCAGGCGACCGTTCTTGGGTTAAGGAAGCCCCGCGATGCAACGACTTGCCTCACCCATAAACTTAATGAAGCCCGCCTATGACGTAATCGTCATTGGATCCGGCTATGGCGGTGGCGTTGCCGCTTCGCGTCTCGCGCGCGCCGGGCAAAGCGTCTGCGTCATCGAGCGCGGGCGCGAGGTCGTGACTGGTGAGTTCCCGAGCCGCCTGCCCGAGCTGCGTCGCGAGCTGCAGATCAATGGCGGCAAGATGCGCTCCGGCTCCCGCACCGGCCTCTACGATTTTCGGCTTGGCGCCGACATTCATGTTCTGGTCGGCTGCGGGCTTGGCGGCGGCTCGCTGATCAATGCCGGTGTTGCGTTGAAGCCCGAGCCGCGCGTCTTTGCCGATCCCGCTTGGCCAGAGGCTATGCGCGATGGATTGCTCGATCTTGGTTATGCGCGCGCGGCCGCAATGCTACGCCCGGAGCGTCACGGCATAGCGTCGTCTCTCACCAAATACCGGGCGCTCGAAGCTGCGAGCGTTTGCTTCGGCACGCCTCCTGTCATTGCCCCGGTTGCCGTCAGCTTCGAGGCGAATGTGAATCCGGCCGGCGTCGCGCAGGAAGCCTGCACGCTCTGCGGCGATTGCTGCTCCGGCTGCAATGTCGGCGCCAAGAACACCATTTCGATGACCTATCTTCCCGATGCGCATCATCATGGCGCGGAGATGTTCACCGAGCTCACCGCGACACACGTCGCGAAACAAGACAGGGGTTGGCGCGTCACCTTTAGGCCGACCGCCGACCCGGACGCTGCACCTAAGACCGTCGATGCCAAGACCGTCGTGCTTGCCGCCGGCACGCTCGGCTCGACGGAAATTCTGCTGCGCTCGCGCGAGCACGGACTGAAGCTCTCCGACCGGCTGGGCGAGGGGTTCTCCGCCAACGGCGACATCATTGCCTTCGCGCTAGGCAAGGAAACGAAAGTGAACGCGATCGGCGTCGGTCATCCGTCCAAATTCGACGGCGACCCAGTCGGCGCTTGCGTCACCGGCCAGATCGAGCTTCCGGATCCGGACGATTTCGAGCATGGCCTGACTATCCAAGAGGGCGTGCTTCCCTCCGCATTGGCGCCGTTGCTCCCCGTCTTTTTCATTTCCGGCGGGCGGCTCCTTGGCGCGGCGCAGAGCCTGATCAAAGGCGTCTATCAAGGCCCGCTGTCCCATTTGCACACTTTCTTCGTCGTGTCGCATGACGAAGCCAAAGGACGTATCTATCTCGACAAGGGGGTGGCCAAAATCGATTGGCCGAACGTTGCGGAGCAGGGCGTCTATGCAAGGGTCGATGCGGCGCTGACTAAGGCCGCAGGAACTGTCGGCGCCCGCTATATCAAGAGCCCGCTAGCGGCAACC
>DATBSU010000025.1:0-3044 GCA_036559585.1 Methyloceanibacter sp. | reverse complement strand
CCGGAATGTCCTGCAAAATCTCCAGCAACGAAACCTGCATGCGACAACCTCTGATTCGGGTTGTCGCCTATAGATTCACACATCCGCCGCTCTGGGAATCGCCCAGCCAGGACACAGTATAGAGAACTGAACAGCCCTGGGATTGCGGTCTTGCCGTGCTCTAAGATTTCCCGTGTTTCTTTCACACTGAAGTATCTTGCTGGAACAGCATCGGGAAAATAGACCGTGTACAACCCATCAAAATAGCGATCGACGATGACCCTCCTCAAGTTCTCCTTGGATACACCTGAGAGATTTGACACCTGCGTAGCGAGGTCAGAGGCATCAAATTCGACCGATATGAATTTGTAATTCCCGGGCTTCTCTCGGATTGCCCCGAAGAGCTTCTTTGGATAGTCGGATGTCGGCTGAAGTTCGCCCTCACGCGCGGGGCTAAACTTCCATAGTGGCAAAAGAAGGTTCGTTTTTCCAGACTCATTGACGCCGATAAAGGCTGTAACGCGATCAACATCAATCCAGTCGCTGTCAGCTACAGACCGAAAATCTGTCACTCGAAACCGCTTTAAAAGCACTGCGTTCCTCCGCTGCGGGCTGCTTAATCAGGACGATGTTGCGGTCATACTTTGCAATACATTGAACCGGCGCGCAAGGCCGGCCTGCGTCGCGGCGCGGTTTGCAAGGGCATTGCGCGCTTTTTCCCTGTCGATCGGCGGAGGAGGGCTGGGACGTCCCATGTGACCGCCTCTCGCCGTTCTATAACTCACCCATGATATTACCGCACCGGTCGGCGCGTTCTGTCAGGGCGTCCGAGAGTTTGACGACAATGGGATGGGCGATCCCGCTGGACTCGGCAGCTCGGCGCACATCCGCCAGATGGTCGGGGAGCATCGCCGCCATCTCCTGAATCCTGAGCAAGACTTCGTCGGCGTTCAGCCGAAGCTGTCCGGCAAATTTGCGCCATTGCGGCGCGCCAATGTCGCGGAGCTTGTAGGCATCACCGATTTTCATCGCCAGACGCACCCGGTGGGGATCGAAGCCGTAGGGCAGGATGCTGGCGATGTCGTAGAGCGGGGCAAGCCGCGCCCGCCCCTGGGCGCCGATCAGCAGCGAATAGTTCTTCGCGTGAGCGTCGGTTCCCGCGATCAGCCAGTTGAAAATGACGGCCTCGACGAAGCGTTGCACATCTTCCTGGGGCCGGCCCGACACGGTTCGCAGGAGATCGACGATCGTGCGTGCACCCGGTCCACCCTCATTCTCGTATTTGCGCGTCGGCGGAATCGCCTGCGCTTGGCAAAAATCTTCCTGATGAACCCGGATAATTCCGGAATTGGCCCATTCCCGGTCGTAGCGCTCGATTACGATGGCGACCTCGTCGCCGAACCACTGCACATGCGATCGCGCCGTGAGCAGGCCGAGCCGGCTGGCGAGCGACATGCAGAGATGCTCATTCTCGGCATGGCCGTCATATTCGCCGGTAGGCGGCTTGAGAATATGGGTCGTCGGCGTGCGTCCCGACGGGACGCCCCATCGCCCGTTCTCGCAAAGAAGAGCCGTCTTGGGCTGGGCTCCCGCCAAGCTGAATTGCCCCGTGTCGCTCGGCGTTCGCCATGCGGCATGGTCCGCTCGAAGCGTTCTCAGGCGTTCGGCGATGTCCGCCTCGTTCAGCCATTCCACAGCGCCGGGGTTCTCGCCGAGGATCGTATCAACCCTGTCGGGGCGGACGAACTGAACGGCGCCGGCGCAATCCTCGCCGACATGGGAGAGAAGCGCGAATGGATTACGAGCGGAAACCTGAAACCGCCGCGCCCACCGGGCGAGCACGGCTTCATTGTCGGGCAGCAGCCCCCACAGGAAAGCGTCGATCGGCTGATGACCGTGCTTCTCTGCGGTGAGCGGCATCGAGAGCGAAAGCGGATAGGCGCCCTGTGCGGCGCGCCATGTCTCCTCGTAGATAAAGGCCAGACGCCCGCGCTGATCGCGGATCACGCGCCCGACTTTGCGGCCATTGGCGAGAGCGAGGAGTTCGGCTGTCATCGGCGATCCCGCGTCCGATCAAGGACGCTATCGATGTCGGGCGTTTCGATTGTGTCGGGGGTATTGGCACCGGACACCCCGGTTCCGGTCGTGTCGAGCGACACGCTGATCCCCAGGGCGTCGAGGGTACGCAAAATCAGCCCGATCTCCGCACGTGTCTTGCCTTTCTCGACGTCGATCACCCATTTCCGGCTCACGCCGACGATTTTCGCCAGTTTATCCTGGTCGAGGTTCAGCTGGCGGCGGCGCTCACGGATCGCAGCGCCCAGCTCGAGAGCAGTTCGGACATTCATAATGACACCATTCGATCACATATTTATATGACATCGTACGGTGACATGTCAATATGTAAATTAACGGTGACACAACCTGTAGTGCTTTATGACCCTTGTCTAAAGCGTCCGATGCCACGGGGCACGGGTCGATTCCGTTTCCTCATTCGAACCGCTCATCCCGTTCGCGGTCATGTTTTGCTTCCCATTGCCGCGTCGCTTCAACCTCATCGGCGAGACGGCGGGCTTCCGTCGTGGCCAGTGCAACGACATCGGGGTTTTTGTGAGCCTTCAGTTCTTCCAGCAGCACTTTGCGGCCTTCCAGGATCGAAGCAAGCGATCCGCTCCACCCCGATGGATGAAATCGCCCTACGAACGTGCGTATTACCGCAACACGGTCAGGAGCACGCTCGATGAGCTTCAGTGCGGTGCTTGACCACTGCGAGGTTACGTCTTCTTCCTCGGATCCCTTGACGAAAGATATCGCACCAGCCATTGCCGGATAGCGTGCTCCCGGATGCTTGTCACACCATTCGATCAATGCTTCCTCAGGGAGGGCATCAAGTGGGTTCCGCCGCCGACCGCCAAACCATTGCAGTGAACCGCGCCGGGATCGCCGGAGGCCATTTCGTCTGAGTCACGCCGCGATGGCGGGCTCGTCGAGTTGCGCATAATAGCGCGCTTCGGCTTCTGCCGGCGGAATGTTTCCGATCGGCTCGAGGAGTCTGCGATTGTTGA
>DATBSU010000024.1:0-11498 GCA_036559585.1 Methyloceanibacter sp. | reverse complement strand
ACAGGTACTTGCGTGAGGGTTGCGAATCGTTGAAAGCAAAACTTGCGTGCTGAGGAAGCATAGGCGCCGGCAATACGGCTTGGCGCTATATATTTAGCCAATTCATGAGCTTTGAAAATCTCGGACTAAGTCCCAAAGTCTTATCCGCCGTCACGGCGGCAGGCTTCACGACCCCCACCCCCATTCAGGCGCAAGCAATTCCGCATGCCGTCACTGGCCGCGATGTGCTTGGCATCGCTCAAACTGGAACCGGCAAAACCGCGTCGTTCGCGTTGCCGATGTTGACGCGGCTGGAACGCGGACGCGCACGGGCGCGCATGCCGCGCTCGTTGATCTTGGAACCGACGCGTGAACTTGCGGCGCAAGTTGCCGAAACTTTCGAGATCCTCGGTAAGAGCCACAAGCTCACCATCGCGCTCCTGATCGGCGGGGTGGCCTATGATGAGCAGGATCGCAAACTCGATCGCGGCGCGGATGTGGTGATCGCGACGCCGGGGCGCCTGCTCGATCATTTCGAACGCGGCAAACTTCTGCTCAACGGCATCGAGATCCTGGTCATCGACGAAGCCGATCGCATGCTCGATATGGGCTTCATCCCGGACATCGAGCGCATCTGCAAATTACTGCCCTTCACCCGCCAGACGCTGTTCTTCTCTGCGACAATGCCGACGGAAATCCAGCGCCTCGTCAACAGTTTCCTGCATCAACCGGAGCGGATCGAGATCGCGCCGCAAGCGACGGCCGCCGCGACCATCGTGCAGCGCCTGAAGAAGACACCGGAAGATCCAAAGGCGAAGCGCGAGGCGTTGCGCCTACTGATGCGGGAAACCGGCGTCAAGAACGCCATCATCTTCTGCAATCGCAAGCGCGATGTCGGGTTGCTGCATCGGTCCCTGGTCAAGCATGGCTTCAGCGCCGGCTGTCTCCATGGTGACATGGATCAGCATCAGCGCACCGCGACGCTCGACGCCTTCCGCAACGGCTCGATCGCCTTCCTTGCCGCAAGCGATGTCGCGGCTCGAGGACTCGATATCCCCGATGTGAGCCACATCTTCAATTACGACGTCCCGATCCATCCCGAGGATTACATCCATCGCATCGGACGCACTGGGCGCGCCGGCCGCGAGGGCTTCACCGCAATGCTGGTGACGCCGAAGGACCATAAAGCGCTCAAAGCGATCGAGACTTTGCTGAAGCAAGAGATCCCTTGGCTCGATGGCGCCCCAGAGTTCAGCGAGGCCCGCGAGGCGAATGGCCGGTCGGATGCTCCGCGTGGCCGGAGAGGCCCAAGGGCAAGAGGACCAAAAGCTGGCGGGCAGCCGCGTCACGGCGCTCCAAAGTCCCTGCCGCCGAAACCGACACAGGATGTCCTCCCGGCAAAACAGCCACAGGCTGCCACTGCCGAGCGGGCGCAGGACGCACCGATTGCGGAGTCACACCGCCCGCCTGAGCACCAGCGCCAGGCCGATCCCCATCGTCAGCCAGAGCCCCATCGCCAGCCCGAGCCCCATCGCCAGCCAGAACCGCAACGCCAGCCAGCGCCCCATCGCCAGCACAACGACAATGGCCGAGACCGGCAGGCGCACAGCACAAAGTCCCCTCAACACGCCAGGCCCCAACCCGCCCCAAGGCGCCAGCAATCGAGCGGCATGGGCGACCATGTTCCGGCCTTCATGATGCGATCGGTGCGACCGGTCGAGTAGCGAAGTCGCGCGCTGCAACTTCGTGAGCAGCCTCGCTTCCCTCAACGTCACAAATCGAATCCTACCGTCCCCGTAGCGCATTGATTTTCTTGCGCCTTATTATCGCCCCGCGACTCATCGATCGGATTAATACCCCGTTAATTCGCGGCCAATAGCGTCTCCCCACATCCGATCCTTACCGCTTGCAGAAATTCGTGGCGGTCGGTCCAGGAGATTTCCTGGGAAGACCTTGTGTCATTGATTTGGGGGGCGCGCGCGTGGCTCAGGAACAGCAAGTTGATTGGACTGTCGCTACCGCCGAACGGGCGGCAGCCTATCTCCAGAAGCTGAACCTGCCCCCAAATAGCGAGCCGCCTAGCATCCTGACAACGCATCTCAAGCTCGACGAAAAGGTCGACACGGTCAGCGCTGAGGTGTCGGCCGAACTCGGCGAAATCGTCCGCAATATCGAGGACGCCTTGCGCTCGACCGGCAATTTCGGCCTTTCTCTCGAGGCCTTGATGCCCCATCTCGGCGGCACGCTCACGGCAAACGACCTCAAGATGGTCGTGGAGGCGCTTGTCGATGCCACCAAGCATGTTGCCGAGCACAGCCGCGCGCTTGAACGACGCATCACCGCATCGAAGACGGTGATCCAGGACCTGCATCAGGACCTCGAGACGGTCCGCGCGGAATCGCTGACCGACGATATGACCGGCCTCGCCAATCGCAGGCGCTTCGGTCAGGTGCTGAAAATGGAAGCCTTCGAGGCGAGAGAGACCGGCGATCCGCTCTGCCTCGCGCTCGCCGACGTGGACAATTTCAAACGCCTGAATGACAGTTTCGGCCATCAGGCCGGCGACCGGGCGCTCCGTGTCGTGGCGCAAATGTTCCAACAAAGCATCAAGATTGGAGCGCATGCCTGCCGTTATGGCGGCGAGGAATTCGCCCTCGTCTTACCCCGGACCGAACTCGCCGACGCGGTCGCCCTTGCCAACGACATTCGCTGGGCCGTCAAGGAACGCGAGCTGGTCAAAAAACTCCGCGGGCAGCCGCTTGGCCATGTCACGCTCTCGATCGGCGTTGCCGCCTGTCGCCCAGGCGAGCCGGTCGACGATTTGGTGCATCGCGCCGACGCTTACCTCTACGCAGCGAAGCAACGCGGCCGCGATCGAGTCGAGGCGGACCCCGCTTAAGGCGCTTATTGCGGGTTAGGAAGCGCTGTCGCTGGCAGGCTTAAGGGTGACGGATTCGCCGCAGCCGCAAGACCCGGTCTGGTTCGGATTGTTGAAGACGAAACCTGAGCGCAGGCGGTCGGCCTTGTAGTCCATCTCGGTGCCGAGTAGGAATAAGACGGCCGTCGGATCGATCAGAATCTCGACGCCCTTATCCTCGACCACCTCGTCATGCGGCTTTTTCGCCTCGGCATATTCGAGCGTGTATTCCATGCCGGCACAGCCGCCATTCTTGACCCCGATACGAAGTGCTGCATGCTCCTTGCCGGCAGCCGCCATCAATGCGCGCACACGCTCGGCGGCGGCATCGGTCAAAGTCATGGTCTTGGGTAGTGTGCGGTTTGCGATGGTCATGGACTGAACTTGGGTCAGATAGAGGCTCGGTTCAAGGCTTAAAACATATTCAGCGCGAGCTTGGCCTCATCGCTCATGCGGCTCATTTCCCAAGGCGGATCGAAGACAAGGTTGACCTTGACCTGGCCCACGCCGGGCACGGCGGAAACCGCGTTTTCCACCCAGCGCGGCATATCGCCGGCGACGGGGCAGCCAGGGGCGGTCAGAGTCATGTCGAGATCGACATTGCGGTCGCCGTCGATATCGATGCGGTAGATCAGGCCGAGCTCGTAGATATCGACGGGGATCTCGGGATCGAACACGGTCTTGAGTGCGGAGACGATGTCGGATTTGAGCCGCTCGACCTCTTCAGGGGGGAGTGCGGAGCCCAAGGCGGCGCCATCGCCGCCACCGGTAGCGCCGACGCAAGCCTTGATGTCATCAGGCACAGGCGCTTCGGCGTCGGGCTTCCGATCTTCCAAGTCGGTCATTTCTTGAGTCTTCTCAGACATTTGAATCATTTACCTAAGAGAACATCTCGTGCGCCTTGCGGAGTGCGCCCACGAGCGTATCGATCTCCTCGACAGTATTATACATGGCAATTGAGGCGCGCGCTGTCGAGGTGACACCGAACCGCGCCAAAAGTGGCTCCGCGCAATGGGTTCCGGCCCTCACGGCCACGCCATAACGGTCCAGGATGGTGCTCACATCGTGGGCGTGGGCGCCTTTCATCTCAAAGGAGATGAGGCTGCCCTTGTTCGGCGCAGTCCCGAAAATGCGGAGCCAGGGCAAGGGCGCGAGCTGCTCCATGGCATAAGCCAGCAACGCCTGCTCATGCGCCTTGATGCGGTCACGGCCCACGCCTTCGACATATTCGATCGCGGCGCCAAGCCCGATGGCCTGGACGATGGCCGGCGTGCCAGCCTCGAAGCGGTGCGGCGGCTTGGCATAGGTGATGCGATCGCAAGAGACGGTGCCGATCATCTCGCCGCCGCCTTGATAAGGCGGCATGGCGGCGAGCAGCTCCTCTTTGCCATAGAGCACGCCGATGCCGGTTGGGCCGTAGAGCTTGTGGCCGGTGAAGGAATAGAAATCGACGTCGAGGTCCTGGACATCGACCGGCATGTGGACCGCGGCCTGGGCGCCATCGGCAAGCACAGGGATGCCGCGGGCATGCGCAATCCTCACCACATCCTTCAGCGGCACGATGGTGCCGAGCACGTTGGACATATGGGTGATCGCGACCATCTTGGTGCGGGGGCCAAGCTGCGCCTCGAAATCCTCGATGCGGAACTCGCCTTCATCGGTGACCGGCACCCATTTCAGCACCGCGCCCTTCCGCTCGCGCAGGAAATGCCAGGGCACGATGTTGGAATGGTGCTCCATGATGGTGAGCACAATCTCGTCGCCCTTCCCGATATGGTCCATGCCATAGGAGCTCGCCACCAGGTTGATACCTTCGGTGGCGTTCCGGGTGAAGATGATCTCGGCGTCGGACCTGGCGTTGATGAAACGGCGCACGGTCTCGCGTGCTTTCTCGAAATTCTCGGTGGAAAGGTTGCTCAGATAATGCAGGCCGCGATGGACGTTGGCATATTCTTCGGCATAAGCGCGCTCGATGGTGTCGAGCACCTGGCTCGGCTTCTGCGCTGAGGCGCCGTTATCGAGATAGACAAGCGGTTTGCCATGGACCTTTTGCGACAGGATGGGAAAATCGGCGCGGATCGCCGCGACGTCATAAGGCGCCGGAGCGAGCCCAGATGATTTGGTCATCACGGTCATGATGCTATCGTAGTCTCATCGAGCTTAACGCCCAGCCAATCGGCTGCAGCGCGATTGAGCACATTGCGCAGGCCCTCGCTCTCGATCAATTCCACCGCTTCGCCGACAAAGGCCTGGATCAGCAGCGCGCGGGCCTCATCCGCTGGGATGCCGCGGGATTCGAGATAGAACAGCAAATCCTCGTCGATCTGGCCGGAGGTCGAGCCATGGCCGCAGACCACGTCATCGGCGAAGATTTCAAGCTCTGGCTTGGAGTCGAATTCCGCCGATTCCGAAAGCAAGAGAGCGCCAGCCATTTGTTTGCCGTCGGTCTTTTGCGCGTTCGGCGAGACGATGATCTTGCCCTGGAAGATGCCGCGGGCCTCGTCATCGAGCACGACCTTGAACAGTTCGCGGCTTGAGCAATGGGGCACGCGATGCTCGACCAGGAGCGTGGTGTCGCAATGCTGCTTGTTCCGCATCAGAAAGGCGCCGGAAATATTCACCGCCGAGCCTTCGCCGTCAAAACCGGCGTTGATTTGATTGCGGGCGAGCCCAGCGCCTGTCGAGAACTGGAAGCCGTTATAGCGCGCGTCCCGCTTCAACCCGATGAGCCAGGCGGAAAGATGAGTCGTGTCAGGATGTTCGACCTGGAGCTTCACGTGATTGAGGGCGGCATTGTCGGAAACGAGCGCCTCGGTCACGGTGCTGCCCAAGGAAGCTGCCGATCCAAGACTTGCGTAACTCTCCAAGAGATCGAGGCTGGCCCCCTCCTCGACCACGATCACATGGCGGGTGAAAGAGGATGCGGGCTCGCGATTGTCGGCCACATGGATGAGATGAACCGGCTTATCCAGCGTCGCGCCTTTGCCGAGTTTGAGCGCGATGCCACCTGACATCAGAGCAAGATTAAGGGCGATCACCGCGTCGTCGCTCTGCGGGTTGATCTTGCCCAGATGGTCCTTCACCCAGGAAGGCGGGCCCTCCAGCGCTTCGGCGAGCGATAGTACCTCCACGCCTTGGGCGCGCAAGGCTGCAAGGTCGGAGAGCTCCAGCTCAAGCGAGCCTCCGACGATGACGACGCGATAGGCTGGAAGCTTGGCGACCGGTTTACCGAGCAATTCGGCAAGCGCGTTTTTGCTGACATGGCCACCCAGGAGCGGCGGAAAGGCGTCCGTCAGTCGGGTGCGAAGATCGGTGTATTTCCAGGCCTCGATACGGCGATGCGGCAGGCCGAGCGAGCCGAAGGCCTGAATCGCTTTCCGGCGCAGTCCTGCAGCCCAATCATTGCCGGGAAGCTCCTTCTCGACCTTGGCAAAGGCGTCGAGAAAGCCCTGCTCGGCCTTGGTGCGAAACTGCTGAACGGGCAAATCCATGGATCAATCCTAGGCCGCCGCGCCGCCGAACTCAGCGTACCCGGAGCGTTCCAGCTCGAGCGCGAGTTCGGGGCCGCCGGAACGCGCGATGCGTCCGTCAGACAACACGTGGACGCGATCCGGCACGATATAGTCGAGCAGGCGTTGATAATGGGTGATGACCAGCATGGCGCGCTTCTGCGAGCGGAGCGCATTCACGCCTTCGGCCACGACGCGAACGGCGTCGATATCGAGGCCTGAATCTGTCTCGTCCAGCACGCAGAGCGAAGGCTCGAGCAGAGCCATTTGCAGGATCTCGTTCCGCTTCTTCTCGCCGCCGGAGAAACCGACATTGAGCGGGCGCCGCAACATCTCGGCATCGATCTTGAGCGAGGCCGCCTTGTCGCGAACCAGGCGCAGGAAATCCGGCGTGGAGAGCTCGGGCTCGCCGCGAGCTTTGCGCACCGCGTTCACCGCCGTGCGCAGGAAGGTCATGGTGGCGACGCCCGGAATCTCCATCGGATATTGGAAGGCTAGGAACACACCAGCGACCGCGCGCTCGCTCGCATCCATGGCGAGCAGATCCTCGCCATTCCAGGTGATCGAGCCTGCCTTGACCTCGTAGCCTTCCTTGCCCGCCAGCACATAGGCCAGCGTCGACTTGCCGGAGCCGTTCGGGCCCATGATGGCATGGACTTCGCCCGCAGGCAGTTTCAGGTCGAGACCTTTCAGGATCTCGCGGTTGTCGACATCGACGTGAAGGTTCTTGATTTCAAGCATTATGATTGTCTCTAACCCTTTGACAGTGACTCGTGATTTGGCTCGCGGCTAGCCGACGCTGCCTTCCAAGCTGATGCTAATCAGCTTCTGCGTCTCGGCCATGAACTCCATCGGCAGATGCTGTAGCACGTCACGGACGAAGCCGTTGACGATCAGCGCCACCGCCTCTTCCGCCGACAGCCCGCGAGAGAGGCAATAGAACAGCTGGTCGTCGGAAATCTTCGACGTGGTCGCCTCGTGCTCGAATTGCGCTGAGGCGTTCTTGGCCTCGATGTAAGGCACGGTATGGGCACCGCATTTGTCGCCGATCAGGAGCGAGTCGCAATTGGTGAAGTTCCGCGCATTGGACGCGCGGCGATGCGCGGAGACGAGCCCGCGATAGGTGTTATTGGAATGGCCGGCGGCGATGCCCTTGGAGATGATGCGGCTCGAGGTGTCCTTGCCCAGGTGGATCATCTTGGTGCCAGAATCGACCTGCTGATAGCCGTTGGAGATGGCGATCGAATAGAACTCGCCGCTCGAGCCGTCGCCGCGCAAAATACAGGACGGATATTTCCAGGTGATGGCCGACCCGGTCTCGACTTGCGTCCAAGAAATCTTGGAACGGTGCCCGCGGCAATCGCCACGCTTGGTGACGAAATTATAGATGCCGCCCTTGCCTTCCTTGTCGCCGGGATACCAGTTCTGCACCGTGGAATATTTGATCTCGGCGTCGTCGAGCGCGATGAGCTCGACCACGGCAGCGTGAAGCTGGTTCTCGTCGCGCATCGGCGCGGTGCAGCCTTCGAGATAACTGACGTAGGCGCCCTTGTCGGCGATGATCAGAGTCCGCTCGAACTGACCGGTGTTCTCCGCATTGATGCGGAAATAGGTCGAGAGCTCCATCGGGCAGCGCACGCCGGGCGGCACGTAGACGAAGGAACCATCTGAAAACACAGCGGAATTCAGCGTGGCGTAGAAATTGTCGGTGATCGGCACCACGGAGCCCAGATATTTCTTCACGAGCTCCGGATGGTTCTTCACCGCTTCGGAGATCGAGCAGAAGATGACGCCCGCTTTGCCGAGTTCTTCCTTG
This sequence comes from Methyloceanibacter sp., assembly GCA_036559585.1. GTDB lineage: Bacteria > Pseudomonadota > Alphaproteobacteria > Rhizobiales > Methyloligellaceae > Methyloceanibacter. The sequence continues at coordinate 3,277 of DATBSU010000024.1, read as the reverse complement.
AAGGTGGTGACCACGGAGACAGAGTCGAACACGGCATCGACGGCAACGCGTGGCGCGCCTTCGACACCGGCAAGCACCTCCTGCTCCTTCAGCGGAATGCCGAGCTTGGCGTAGGTTTTGAGTAATTCTGGATCGACCTCGGCGAGGCTCTTCGGACCTGACGTGCTCTTCGGCGCCGAATAGTAATAGAGATCCTGGAAGTCGATCTTGGGGTGATGCACATTCGCCCAAGTCGGCTCGGTCATGGTCAGCCAGCGCCGATACGCCTCGAGCCGCCAGTCGAGCAGCCATTGCGGCTCATCCTTCTTGGCGGAAATGAAGCGCACGGTCGCTTCGGACAGGCCTCTCGGCGCCCGGACCGACTCGATCTTGGTGGTGAAGCCGTATTTGTATTTATCGACGTCGATGTCCCGAACCCGGGCGACGGTCTCTGTCACTGCAGCCATCGTCTTACCTCAACTCCTCGTTAGCGGCTCAGGCCGCCTGGCGGCCGCGCTTCAGCCGCGTAATCATCTCGCCCCAGATCGCGATGAAGCGATCGATCTCGGCTTTCGTCGTATCGGGCCCAAGGCTCACCCGGAGAGCGGCTTGCGCCAGTTCCGGGGCGATGCCCATGGCCTTTAGCACGTGCGAGGCCTCGACCTTGCCTGACGAGCAGGCGCTGCCGGAACTGACCGCGACACCGGCGAGATCGAGCCCGATCAACAGCGTCTCGGCCTTGGTCCCCGGCACGGCCATCGCACTCGTATTCGGGAGCCGTGCGACACTGGCCGAAAACACGACCATATCCGGCGCGATCGAAACAGCACGCGCCTCTAATTCGTCCCTGAGCTTGCCGATCTCCGCAGTCTTGCTCAGTACGGCCGAGGCAAGCTCGGCAGCAACGCCGAAGCCCACGATGCCGGACACGTTTTCAGTCCCTGCCCGGCGCCTCCGCTCCTGGCCGCCGCCCTTGATCAGAGGCTCGACCGCAACGCCTTCCCGCAAGACAAGCGCGCCGACACCCTTCGGTCCGCCAAGCTTATGCGCCGACAGGCTGATCATATCGGCGCCGCTAGAAGCGAGATCGAACGGCACCTTGCCGGCAGCCTGGACCGCGTCACTGTGCAAAAAGCCTCCGGCCTCGTGCACCATCGAGGCGACATCTGCGACTGGCTGAATGGCGCCGGTCTCGTTATTCGCCGCCATCAATGAGACGAAAGGCCGCCTCCCCTTCACTTGGGAATTTGCAAGCGCAGTCGCAAGCTTTTCGAGATCAATCACGCCATCGGCGGTCGCTAGGATCGACGTAATGGCTTCTTGCGGGAACCTGCCGCCGGCAAGCACCGAAGGGTGCTCGATCCCCGACATGTAGCAGATCCAATCTCCGGCCTTTGGGCTAAGCGCGAGCGCGTTGGCCTCAGTGCCACCGCTGGTAAAGGTCACGTCCTCGGCTCTCGCGCCGGCCAGGCGAGCGACTTTTTCCCGCGCAGCCTCGATCAGGCCACGGGCGGCACGCCCCTCGGCATGGACCGAAGATGGGTTACCGCAAACATCAAGCGCGGCAAGCACGGCCTCGCGCACGCCGTTTCGCAACGGAGACGTAGCATTATGGTCAAGATAGATACGCTCGCTCATGCCTTTGGTCGCAGCTCGCGGCGTCGCCGCCGCCGGTTAGCGCTTGCACGAGCCCCCATCGCGCATGCTATGAAGCGCGGCCCAACTCTGGGGACGCTCTCCACGCGGCGGAGTACCGGAGCACCCTTGTTTGGAACAATTCTAATCTTACATTCTAATAGGGTTGCGCAGCGGCAAAGTCAAGATTTTGGGCCCGATTGGGCCATTTGGTTGTCCTATCGCCGTCCTTGGTCGATCGGCTCGTTTTTCAAATCTCATCCGAGGTCAGCAGTTCCATGCCTGAAGTGAATATTAGCGGCCCGGCAGGGCGTATCGAGGCGCGCTACCACCATGCCGGGGTGCCGAACGCGCCCGTCGCCCTGATCCTGCATCCCCACCCGCAATTCGGCGGAACGATGAATAATCAGGTGGTTTATCACCTCTATTATTCGTTCCAGCGGCGCGGATTTTCCGTATTGCGGTTCAATTTCAGAGGGGTTGGGCGAAGCGAGGGCCTGTTCGACAACGGGCCGGGGGAGTTGGCCGACGCCGCGACCGCGCTCGACTGGATGCAAGCCTATAATGCCGACGCCCGGACCTGCTGGATCGCGGGCATCTCCTTCGGCGCCTGGATCGCCATGCAGCTCTTGATGCGCCGCCCGGAGGTCGAGGGCTTTATTTCGGTGGCGCCACCGGCGAACCTCTACGACTTCACCTTCCTTGCGCCGTGCCCCTCGTCCGGCCTCATGGTCAACGGGGCAAAAGATCGAGTCGTGCCAACGGAGTCGGTGCGCGGGCTCGTCGATCGCTTGAAGACGCAGAAGGGCATCGTGATCGATCATCAGACCGTGCCGGATGCCAACCATTTCTTCGAGGGCCGCATGGAAGGGTTGATGGAAGTGGTCGACGCCTATCTCGACAAGCGGCTCGGCAGTAGTGGTAAGAAGAAACGGCGGAGCGACTCCGCGGCTTAAACCGATTGCTCTAATCGAGCGGCCCCCGCATGCGCGCTGCCAAATCCGATTTCCTGCATGAGCTGACCTCCCGCGGCTACGTGCATCAATGCACGGATGAAGCGGGGCTCGACCATCTCGCCAAGACCGAGACCATCACCGGCTATATCGGCTTCGACTGCACGGCGCCGAGTCTGCATGTGGGCAATCTGCTCGGCATCATGATGCTGAGGAAAATGCAGCAGACCGGGCATCGCCCCATCGTGCTGATCGGCGGCGGCACCACCAAAGTCGGCGATCCCTCCGGCAAGGACGAGGCGCGGAAACTGCTGAGCGAGGCAGAGATCGCCTCCAACATCGCCGGTATCCAATCGGTGTTCCATAATTTCGTGAGCTTCGGCAGCGGGCCGACCGACGCGCTCCTCATCAACAATGCGGATTGGCTCGACAAACTGAACTACATCGATTTCTTGCGCGACTATGGCCGGCATTTCAGCGTCAACCGCATGCTGACCTACGACTCGGTCAAGCTCCGGCTCGAGCGAGAGCAACCGCTGAGCTTCATCGAGTTCAATTACATGGTGCTGCAGGCCTACGATTTCGTCGAGCTTTACAAGCGCACCGGCTGCCGCTTGCAGATGGGCGGCTCCGATCAATGGGGCAATATTGTCGGCGGCATCGAGCTCGGCCGACGCACCGAGGGCGTTGAGCTGTTCGGTCTCACCACG
>DATBSU010000023.1:0-6272 GCA_036559585.1 Methyloceanibacter sp. | reverse complement strand
TCGGAGGCGCCGCCGCCGGCAGGCTCGAGCGTCACCTTGATGTCCGCGCCCGAGGCGTCGACGCTTGTCACCTTGGTGCCGAGCTTGAACACGATGCCTTGCTTGGTCAGGATGCGCTGAAATTGCTTCGCCACCTCGCCGTCGAGACCAGGCGCTACGCGATCGAGCATTTCAACAACAGTGACCTCCGAGCCAAGGCGCCGCCAGACCGAGCCGAGCTCAAGACCGATATATCCGGCGCCGATGACGAGCATGCGCTTCGGCACTTTCGGCAAAGACAGCGCTCCGGTGGAGGAGACAATGCGCTTCTCGTCGATCTCCACGCCTGGAATGCGCGCGATCTCGGAGCCGGTGGCGATGACGATATTCTTGGCTTCGAGCGTCTGTTTCGGGCTATCGGCGCCTGCTACCTCGATCTTGCCGGGCGAGGAGATGCGGGCTTGGCCGTGGATCGCATCGATCTTGTTTTTCTTGAGCAGGAAATCGACGCCGTGAACGTTGCCCTGCACCGCCTCGTCCTTGAAGGCGAGCATGGCGGGGAGGTCGAGCTCAGGTTTCACCTTGATGCCGAGATGGCCGAAATCGTGTCCGGCTTCGGTGAAACGCTCAGAGGCGTGGAGCAGCGCTTTCGAGGGTATGCAGCCGACATTGAGACAGGTGCCGCCGTGGGTGGCGCGCTTCTCGACGACTGCGACTTTCATTCCAAGTTGGGCCGCGCGGATGGCGCAGACATAGCCGCCGGGGCCGGTGCCGATGACGATGAGATCGTATTGCATTAAGTCCTATTATCACTCATCGGGCGTCAGAGTCTCCTCGCCGAGGCCTGCGTCCCAAAGTCCCTTGAGGCTGCCGTCGTCGGCGAGCGCATAGACCACAGGCGTGGCGCTGCCCCACTCGACGGTGAGGAGATTGCCCTCGAGGGTGCCGGTGCCTTCGTAAGCCGAATCTCCCACCTTCCAGCTCACATGATATTCGTCGCCGTCCTTCTCGATCTCGACCGTGCCCTTATAGCCTTTGCCATCGGGATTGCGGCCCTCGACGCCATAGGCGCCTTCGGCCAGCTCGACCTCATCCGCCGCCGCCGAAGCAACAGGCTCGAGCGTTTCGCCGCCAGAGCCGTCGGCCCATTCGCCATCGAGGGTACCGTCCTTGGCGAAGGAATAGATCACCGGTTTGGTGTCGCCCCAGTTCACCACCAGCATTCTCCCGGCGAACTGCCCGGTGCCATGAAACACATCCTTGCCGATCCACCAGGTGAAGTCGAACTGGTCCTTGTCTTGAGTGAGGGCCACCATGCCGCGATATTTGCTGCCATTCGGATTGGTGCCGTTCACGCGGTAGATTCCGGCGAGGTCGGGCGTGCCTTCTTGCGCCGCAGCCGACGGGCGGCTGAGGCTGAGCAGAGCGCCTTGCAGCTTGCCGTGAACATCGACAGGAGCTTCCGGCTCCTCCGCAGGCTCTGGCGACGGTGCTTCTGCGGAACCCGCATCGGTCGGCCGGAAAACAAACTCGCCGAAATAGGTGGAAGAGATCCAGGGCGTCTGCTCGCCATGGGTGTCGACGTAGACGCCCTTCAAGGTACGCTTGAAGGTTTCCTCAATATTGAGATTGGGCTCCGTGATCGAGGTTGCGAGATATTTGGTGTAGGGGCTGTTGTTGCCCGCACCATCGAGCGCCACGGCGCCTGGCGATGTGGCGAACGACACGAACAGGCTTGCGCTTGAATCGATGCGCGACAGTCCCTTCGAGCCGTTGGGGTCGATCGGATTGTTGCGGCAGGCATCGAGGATGATGATGTTGAGATCGTTCTTCGCCGCAGACATGGCATCGACAATCTCGGTTCCGGTCAGCGACTTGGTTTTGACGTCGTCGAAATCGGCGATCTCATTCCCGGCTGGAATAAGATAATTCTCGCCTTCGATCTGCGCGCCGTGGCCGGAGAAATAGAACAGGCCGACGCCACCTTTCGATTTCAGCTCATCGCCAAGCTCTTTGACGGCCTTCTCCAACTCTGCGTGGCCGGCGTTTTTGGCCAGGATGACGTTAAAGCCTGCCTCTTCGAGCGACTTTGCCACGGCGTCTGCGTCGTTGATGGGATTGCGCAATGGCGCAAAGGAATAGTCGGCATTGCCGATGACCAGGGCGGTGCGGGGCGGGGGCGCCTCGGCTTGGGCGATAGCCAAAGTGGCCGCCAGGGCGATGACATTGAGGCCTAAACGGAAGGTACGCATGGGTCTGAAACCTCGCTCGGGGATACCAGGTGAATTGCCCAACCCTGTACGCTTCCGAGGTTTAAATATTGAGAACGAGGCGCTTCGGATCCTCGATCGCTTCCTTCACGCGAATAAGGAAAGTCACCGCTTCTTTACCATCAACCAGGCGGTGATCGTATGACAGCGCCAGATACATCATCGGCCGCGCCACGATCTGGCCATCGCGGACCACGGCGCGATCCTCGATGCGGTGCATGCCGAGAATGCCCGATTGTGGGGCGTTGAGGATCGGGGTCGACAGCAGCGAGCCATAGATGCCGCCATTGGAAATGGTAAAGGTGCCGCCTTGCAGCTCGTCGAGAGCGAGCTTGCCTTCGCGGGCGCGGGTGCCGAAATCGCCAATTGCAGTCTCTATCTCGGCGAGGCTCAAACGATCGGCGTCGCGCAACACCGGTACGACCAGGCCGCGCTCGGTGCCGACGGCAACGCCAATATGGTAGTAATTCTTGTAGACGATGTCGTCGCCGTCGATCTCGGCATTGACGGCGGGGATTTCTCTCAGCGCCTCGACGCAAGCCTTGACGAAGAAACCCATCATGCCGAGCTTGACGCCGTGTCTCTTTTCGAACTCTTCGCGATAGTCGCGCCTGAGCTGCATCACTGCGCCCATGTCAACGTCGTTGAACGTTGTGAGCATTGCGGCGCTGTCTTGGGCTTCCTTCAGCCGCTTGGCGATGGTCTGGCGCAGCCGCGTCATGCGGACGCGCTCCTCGCGGATTTCGTCTCCGGATGCGACAGGCGCGCGCGGTGCGGGTGCGGGCTTCGGTTTCCGTTCGCGGGCGAGCATGGAGGAAGCGACCTGCTCGACGTCCTGCTTTAACACTTGCCCGCGTCTGCCGGAGCCTTCGACGCTGCCGCGCTGCAAGCCGCTCTCGGCGAGAAGCTTCCGCGCCGCAGGCGAGGGCGGCATGTCGTTGTCGCTCACCTCTTCGCGCGGACTCGGCTCGCGTTCGAGGGTGGTTGGTGTTGTCGGAGCTGGTTGGACGATTGGTGCAGGCTTGCTAGTGACAGATACTGGCGCCGGAGCCTTGGCACCATCTTCGGCGATCGACCCGAGCAGCGACCCGATGGCGACTGTGGTGCCGGAGGGGACGGCGATTTCGCTCAAGATTCCGGACGCCGGCGCCGGAACCTCGACAGTGACCTTGTCGGTCTCTAGTTCGACCAGAGGCTCATCCGCCGCGACCTGGTCGCCTTGCTGCTTCAACCATTGGCCGACAGTGGCCTCGCTGATGCTCTCGCCGAGGCTCGGCACGCGGATCTCAATGGCCATGGCCGGATTGTCCCTAGGGCAGTCTTGTCTTTAACGCATGATCTTATCCGAAAAGTCTGCAACTTTTCGGGATCATGCTCTAGCCCAATGCCTCATCAAGCAAATTTTTGAGTTCATGCAAATGCTTCCGCATCAGGCCGGTGGCCGTGGCCGCCGAGGACGGGCGGCCGGTATAACGGGCACGTTTGTGCTGAGCTCCGATGTGACCCAGCACCCATTCGAGGTTGGGCTCGATGAAGCTCCAAGCGCCCATGTTCTTCGGTTCCTCCTGGCACCAAACCATCTCAGCATCGCCGAAGCGTGACAATTCCTGGATCAGGGCCCTCGCCGGGAAGGGATAAAGCTGCTCGATCCGCAACAGATAGATGTCGTTGAGGCCCCGCTTCTCGCGCTCCTCATAGAGATCGTAATAGACCTTGCCGGAGCATAGCACCACGCGCTTGATCTCCGCATCCGGCACCAACTTGATCGGCTCATTGGCGAGGAGTTGCGCATCATCCCAGAGGACCCGGTGAAAGCTCGATTCCGGTCCAAAATCCTCGAGACGCGAGACGGCGCGCTTGTTGCGAAGCAGGGATTTCGGCGTCATCAGCACCAGGGGCTTCCGGAACTGGCGGTGAAGCTGGCGCCTGAGCACGTGGAAATAGTTGGCGGGCGTGGTGCAGTTCGCGATCTGCCAATTGTCCTCGGCGCAAAGCTGAAGATAGCGTTCCAGCCTGGCCGAAGAGTGCTCTGGGCCCTGGCCTTCATAGCCGTGCGGCAAAAGAAGAACGAGGCCGGACATGCGCAACCATTTCCGCTCGCCGGAGGAGATGAACTGGTCGATCACCACCTGGGCGCCATTGGCGAAGTCGCCGAACTGCGCTTCCCAGAGCGTCAGCGCGTTTGGCTCGGCGAGGCTATAGCCATATTCGAAGCCGAGCACGGCCTCCTCCGAGAGCATGGAGTTGATGACCTCGAACTCGCCCTGGCCTTTGGCGATATGCCGGAGGGGGGTGTATTTCTTCTCATTGACCTGATCCATCAGCACCGCATGGCGCTGGGAAAAGGTGCCGCGCTCCGAATCCTGCCCGGAGAGACGGACTTTGAAGCCCTCGACCAGAAGCGTTCCGTAGGCGAGCGCCTCCGCCGTCGACCAATCGATGCCGGCCCCGTCTTCGATGGCCTTGCGGCGTGCGGCGAAGATTCGAGTAATGGTCTTGTGCGGGGTGAAGCTCTTCGGGATGTAGGTGATCTTCCGGCCGACCTCGTGCAGGACGCTGAGATCAACGCCGGTCAATCCACGGCGTGCGCCTTCCTCGGCGTGACCAATGCCAGACCATTTGCCGTCAAGCCAATCGGCGCGGTTCGGACGATAGGTCTCGCCCGCGGCGAACTCCTCCTCGAGGCGGCCGCGGAAATCCGCCAGCATGCGGTCGACTTCTTCGCGCGTCACCAGTCCCTCTTCGACAAGCTTGGCGGCGTAGACCTCGACGACAGACGGATGCTCGCGGATGCGGGCATACATCAGCGGCTGGGTGAAGGCAGGCTCGTCGGCCTCGTTATGGCCGTGGCGGCGATAGCAGAACATGTCGATTACGACAGGCTTGCCGAAGCGCTGGCGGAACTCGATCGCGACCTTGGTGACATAGACCACGGCTTCCGGATCGTCGCCGTTCACGTGAAAGATCGGCGCGTCGATCATCTTGGCGACATCGGACGGATAGGGCGATGAGCGAGAGAAGCGTGGCGCCGTGGTGAAGCCGATCTGGTTGTTGACGATGAAATGCAGCGAGCCGCCGGTACGGTGACCGCGCAAGCCGGAAAGGCCGAGACATTCGGCGACCACGCCTTGGCCGGCGAAAGCGGCGTCGCCATGCAAGAGCAGCGGCAGGACTTCGCGGCGCTCCTTGTCTTGCAACTGGTCTTGCTTCGCCCGCACCTTGCCGAGCACGACGGGGTCGACGCTCTCGAGGTGCGAAGGGTTGGCGGTGAGCGAGAGGTGAACGTTGTTCTGATCGAAGGAGCGGTCGGAGGAAGCGCCGAGATGGTATTTCACGTCACCCGATCCCTCAACGTCTTCGGGATGGGCGGAGCCGCCACGGAACTCATTGAAGATGGCGCGATAAGGCTTGCCCATGACGCTCGCGAGCACGTTGAGCCGGCCGCGATGCGGCATGCCGAGGACGACCTCGCGCAGACCGAGCTGGCCGCCGCGCTTGAGGATCTGCTCGAGCGCCGGGATCATCGCCTCGCCGCCCTCGAGCCCGAAGCGCTTGGTGCCGGTGTACTTCTTGTCGAGGAAGCGCTCGAACATCTCGGCGGCGATCAGGCGCTCGAGGATCGCCTTCTTGCCGCGCGGGCTGAAATCGGTGTGGTTGCGCGCCGCCTCGATGCGCTCCTGGATCCACTGCTTCTGCTCGGGATCCGACATGTGCATGAACTCGACGCCGATCGAGCCGCAGTAGGTCGCGCGCAGCAGCCCCTCGATCTCGCGCATCGTCGCGTTCTGCAGCCCGAGCACGCCGTCGAGGAAGATCGACCGGTCGAGGTCGCCCGCGCCGAAGCCGTAGGTCGCGGGGTCGAGCTCGGGGTGCGGCTCTGCCGGCTTGAGCCCGAGCGGGTCGAGCTTGGCCTCGAGGTGGCCGCGGATGCGGTAGGCGCGGATCAGCATCAGCGCGCGCACCGAATCGCGCGTCGCGGCGTGGAGTCGGTCGAGGCTGACCCCCGCCTCGGCGACGGCGCCG
>DATBSU010000022.1:0-8048 GCA_036559585.1 Methyloceanibacter sp. | reverse complement strand
GCGAAGCCAACCCGGTCTTGTCGCCACCTGCCATCGCGTTCAGTCGATCGTTCCGGGCTTGACGACTCCGCCGACATTTTCCGGAGGATGATAGGTCCCGCCGGGCTTGCCGCCGGAAAAGTGCACCAGCGTCACCATGGTCGCCAGCAGCAGCCCGCATCCCGCGGCGGTCAGCCATACAATTGGCGCGTGCTGGAACACCCCATCGCGATCCTCGCCACGCGTCGCCAAGACATAGGCGCCATAGAGGATGAATGGCAGCACAAACAGAATGACGTCGATCAGAGCGATGCGGAGCATCGAGGCAGTCCCCTTAAATCAGAGCGGGCAGACCATACAGAGGCGCGGGCCTTAAAGCGAGGCCGTGAAAGCCTTAAGCCGAAGCCGTCGCCGGAAAGGCAAAGAAGACGCCGTTGCTCCAAACGCCCTGCCCCTGCCCGGCCGGGCCCTCACCCGCAAGCGCGACAAGCTCGTAGAACACGGGCCGGGTCAGCCGCGCCGGCAAACCGTCGCGCAATTCGACATAGGGCGCAAAGCTGCCGTCGGGCTCGACGCGAAAGCTCAATCCATGCTTGGGCCCGGCTTCCACCATGTCGTCGAGATTGGTCCGGAAGCGGAGCGCCTGCGACTTCCCTTCGCCCATGGCTTCCATCGCCACCGCGAGAAAGGGCGCGTCCTCGACCTCGATCGGGACTTTTTCAACAGGCGTTACAAGATAATAGCCGTCCGCCTCACGCCGCAGCACCGAGGCGAAAAGCCTGACCAGGGTCTTCCGGCCGATCGGGCTGCCTTCATAATACCAGGTCCCGTCGCGCCCGATTTTGAGCCCGATATCCCCACAACTATTAATCTTCGGCAATGTTGCGGGAGTCGGTTTGCCGCGACCCCCGCCAGATGCTACCAAAATGGCACTATCGTCCTGATCGGACATTGAAGCCTCTTCCTTGCGGGCCGGCCCAATTTGACACCTACTTGGGCCCCGACGACAACCCGGAACCGCGATTGTGACGGAGATTGATCGCCAAATGCTTTCAACACCGGTGCCCTTGTCCGTAAGATATCTAGCCCTTTAATCCCTAGCAAAAGCAGCGCGAGCCAAACCGAACGCCATGACCAGCACCAAAGACCAGTTGATCGACCGTAGCGAAGAAGTCGCCGCCAAGATGCAGACGGTGCGCGAGACCACCTCATCCATCATCTTCGGCCAAGACCACGTCATCGAGCTTGCGCTGATCACCATCCTGTCGGGCGGACACGCGCTCCTGATCGGCGTTCCCGGCCTCGCCAAGACCCGCCTCGTCGAGACGCTCGGCGCCGTACTCGGGCTGGACAACAAGCGCATCCAATTCACGCCGGACCTGATGCCGTCGGACATCGTTGGGTCCGAAGTGCTCGAAGAGGGCGAGAGCGGCAAGCGCAGCTTCCGCTTCGTCCAGGGTCCCGTGTTCACCCAACTGTTGATGGCGGACGAAATCAACCGCGCCAGCCCGAGAACGCAATCGGCCCTGCTGCAGGCGATGCAGGAACATCATGTGACGATTGCCGGCGTCCGCCACGACGTGCCCCGGCCCTTCCACGTGCTCGCTACGCAAAATCCGCTGGAGCAGGAAGGCACCTACCCGCTGCCAGAAGCGCAGCTCGACCGTTTCCTGTTGCAGATCGATGTGTCCTATCCCGACGAAGCCGCCGAGCGCCGCATGATACTGGCCACCACCGGCATCGAGGATCACACCCCGAAAAAGGTTCTGTCGCCCAAGGAGCTGATGATGGCGCAGCGTGTCGTGCGTGAGCTTCCCGTCGGCGACCAGGTGGTCGACGCCATTCTGAAACTGGTCCGCTCCGCGCGGCCCGGTACCGGCAACGACAAGACGCTGGACGATCTAATCGCGTGGGGACCGGGTCCCCGCGCAAGTCAGGCCTTGATGCTCGCCGTCCGCGCCAAGGCGATGATCGATGGCAGGCTGGCACCCTCCGTCGACGATGTGATCGATCTCGCCGAGCCCGTGCTCAAACATCGCATGGCGCTAACATTCGCCGCCCGCGCCGAAGGCATCCAGATGAGCGATATGGTGGCCCGTCTCGTCCGGCCATTGGGATGATCAGAGCTTGGCTAGACTAGAGGAGACAAAGCTTAGGCCGTTCCCGGCCGAGGAATCCGAAGCCCACGAGCTTGCGGCGCGGATGCCTGCGCTTTTGATCGAAGCGCAGCGTGTCGCCCATACCGTCACCCACGGCATTCACGGCCGCCGTCGCGCCGGACCCGGCGAGACCTTCTGGCAATTCCGGCACTTCGACACCAACGACTCATATTCTCGCGTCGACTGGCGGCGGTCGGCGAGCTCCGACAATATCTTCGTGCGCGAGCGCGAATGGGAGGCTGCCCATACCGCCTGGCTCTGGGTCGATCTTTCCCCCTCGATGCGCTTCCGGTCCTATCTCGCGCCTTGCACCAAAGAACACCGGGCCCTCGTTCTATCGCTTAGCTTGAGCGATCTGCTTGCGCGCGGCGGCGAGCGGATCGGCGTGTTCGGTGGACGTCCCTACACTGGGCGCCACGTCGCGCATCGCATCGCGGAAGCTTTGGTGACTGATGACCGAGGCGAGGAGAGTTTGCCGCCTCCCGCAAGGCTGAGCCGCTTCGCCGAATGCATTCTATTCAGCGATTGGCTCGAACCGATCGAGGCGACCGCAGAGCGCCTCGAAGCCATCGCCGCTCAAGGCGTGCGCGGCCACCTGCTCCAGATTCTCGATCCCGCCGAGGAAACGCTGCCTTACGATGGCCGCACCGAGTTCACTTCGATCGAGCGCAACGAGCGGGTGACCATCGGCCGTGTCGAACAATTGCGGGGACGCTATCAGGCGCGTCTCAAGCGTCACCGCACCGATCTCATCGAGCTTACCAAGCGGCTCGATTGGTCCTTCCTGCTGCATCATACAGACCGTCCGGCGGAAGAAGCTTTGCTCGCGCTGCATAATCGTCTCGCCGGGCTCGAAACTGATTATCGCTATCGCGCGCCCATGACCGCGTTAGCGAGCGAAACTGACTCGGAGCCGCATCCATGATGACGCTCGGCTCGATCGGTTTCCTCTCACCATGGCTTCTCTTGGGCCTCGCTGCGTTGCCGGCGATCTGGTGGCTGTTGCGGCTAACCCCGCCGCGCCCAAGTCATGTCGCCATCGAGACGACCTGGCTGCTGAAGGACCTCAAGACCACGGAGGAGACTCCGGCGCACAGCCCGTGGTGGCTGACATTGCTCCGCATGCTACTCGCAGCACTGATTATCTTTGCGCTGGCGCGACCCATTCTCAATCCGGATCGGCAGACCCTCGCCGGCTCAGGCCCGCTCCTTCTCGTCGTCGATAATGGCTGGGCCTCCGCCTCGCATTGGCCCGAGCGCCGCGAGGCCGTCGAGGCGGCGATCGACCGCGCCAATCGCGAAGGCCGCACTGTGGTGCTGGCGCCGACCGCGCCGGGCGATGCGGTAAGCGAGGTGCTCTCCGCCGACCACGCCCGCGAGCAGGCGGCTGGCCTGACACCAAAGCCTTATGCGCCCGACCGCGCTGCCCTTGCCGGCAAGCTCGAGAAGGTTCTAGAGGGGGCCAAGGATTACAGCGCGCTCTATCTCTCCGACGGGCTCGACTATGGCGATGGCGCTGCCTTCGCAGAGAGCTTGAAGAAGCTGGCAGGTTCGGGCGGCAGCATTGCAGTACTCAGTCCCGGCGCCGACGATGCCGCGCTCGCCCTTGGCCAGGCCGAAGGCGAGACTGGCGCGCTCGTCGCACGCGTTCTCGACGGCGCCGACGGCCCGCGCTCCGGCACCGTCAAAGCCGTCACCGGCCGCGGCGAGCCACTGGGCGAAGCCGCCTTCACGCTTGCCCCCGGCAGCCACGAGGCCGAAGCCAAATTCGATCTGCCGCTCGAAATTCGCAACCAGGTGGCGCGGATCGAGGTTGCCGGCGAACATTCCGCCGGCGCTGTCTATCTTCTCGACGCGCGTTCCGGCTGGCATCGTGTCGGCATCGTATCTGGCGAGTCGCGCGAGGCCGCACAGCCACTGCTCTCGCCTCTCTACTATGTGAAGCGCGCGCTCAGCCCCTACGCCGATATCATCGCGCCGAATGAGGGCAACGTCGCCAACGCCATTCACGAACTGCTCGATCAGCATGTCTCGGCCATCGTGCTCGCCGATATCGGCAAGCTGCCGCCGAGCACCACCGAAGAATTGGAGCAATGGCTGAAATCCGGCGGTGTCCTGATCCGCTTTGCCGGGCCGAGGCTGGAGCAAGGCGGCGACGAATTACTGCCTGTGGCACTCCGCCGTGGCGGCCGCTCTCTCGGCGGTTCGTTGTCCTGGAGCACGCCGCAACCGCTCGCCCCCTTCGACGATCAAAGTCCGTTCCGCGGCTTGAGCGTTCCGGACGACGTGAAAGTGAACCGGCAAGTGCTCGCCGATCCCACGGTCGCGACCGACGCCAATGTCTGGGCGCGGCTCGGCGACGGGACGCCTTTGGTGACGGCAGCGAAGCAAGGCCAAGGCCTAGTCGTGCTGTTCCATGTCACCGCCAACGCCGACTGGTCGAATCTGCCTCTCTCCGGTCTCTTCGTCGATATGCTCCGCCGCACAGTGGCGCTCGGCTCGACCAAGATCGAAACGCAAGGCGCCGACAAGGCCGCCGCGACCGACGCCGCGCAAGCCGGTAACGCAAGCGCGACCGAAGGCGGCGCATTACCGCCGATCCAGACGCTCGACGGCTATGGCACGTTGACGCCCCCGCCGCCGCTTGCCGCGGCGCTCTCTCCCGACAAGCTCGATACCACTGTACCTGGGCCCGACCATCCGCCCGGCTATTACGGACCATCCGGCGCGGCCAGAGCTTTGAACCTCGTCACGCCGAAGACCAAGCTGGTGCCGCTCGCAGCGATCGAGGGCGCGGCACAGGCCAGCGGCTACGTCTTACGCAAGCCGCTCGCGCTGGAGCCTTATCTCTATCTTGCGGCGCTCGCCCTATTCCTGATCGATGTGTTCGTCATGCTGGTGATGAGCTCTGCAATCCAGCTCAGGCGGCGGCGCAGGGCCGTTGCCCCGACGCTGCTCTTCGCGCTGGCGCTCCTGCCTCTACAAGCTCAGCACGCGAGAGCCCAGACAGCGGAGCAAGCACCCGCCACCGAGCGGGCGCCAGCGACAAACAGCGCGGACGATTTTGCGCTCAAATCGTCATTGCAGACGCATCTCGCTTACGTGCTGACCGGCGACCAGCAGATCGATGACGCCAGCGCCGAGGGTCTTGCCGGCCTGAGCAAGGTTCTCAAGGCGCGCACGGCGCTGGAACCCGGCGAGCCTATCGGCGTCGATATCGACAAGGACGAGCTCACCTTCTTCCCGGTGCTGTATTGGCCGGTGCGCGAGGATGCAGCGCCTCTCTCCGACGCAACGCTCGCCAAGGTCGACGCCTTCATGAAGCAGGGCGGGCTTATTGTTTTCGATACCCGCGATCAAGGCACCGCGATCGGCGGCAACACGCAGAACAAGGGCCTAACCCAGTTGATTGGTCAGCTCGACGTGCCGCCGCTCGAGCCGGTCCCCGAAAATCACGTTCTCACCAAGTCGTTCTATCTGTTGCAGTCTTTCCCCGGCCGTTGGGACGGCGGCTCTCTCTGGGTCGAGGCCGAAAATACCAATGACGGCCAAGCCGAGCGCTCCCGGACCGATGGCGTCAGTTCGATTGTCATCACCTCCAACGATTTCGCCTCCGCCTGGGCGCTCGATAGCGCCAATCGGCCGCTTTATCCCGTCGTGCCCGGCGGCGAGGTACAGCGCGAGATGGCCTTTCGCTCAGGCGTCAACATCGTGATGTATGCGCTGACCGGCAATTACAAAGCAGACCAGGTCCACGTCCCTGCTCTGCTTGAACGATTGGGGCAGTGAATGCGATGAACTGGTCGATCGAATTCGCCCCTCTCGTGCCCTGGCCCGCGCTTTGGGTCTTGGCCGCGCTCGGCATTCTCCTGCTCGCGCTGCTGCTCTGGCGGTCGAGGCGCGGCGCGCTGCTTCGCTTCGCGACCTACGCGCTGATCCTGCTCGCGCTCGCCAATCCACAGCTGAAGCAAGAGGACCGCGAGAAGCTGAAGGACATCCTCGCGGTCGTGGTCGACGACAGCCAGAGCCAAACCATTTCCGGCCGCGTCGAGCGGACCGAGGCGGTACGCAAGGACCTGGAGGCGAAGCTCAAGGAGTTTCCCGATCTCGAAGTGCGTTACGTGCATTCGAGCTCGACCTCGTCCGACGGCGAACGCGACGGCACCATGCTGTTCACCGATCTCGCCAAATCTTTGGCCGACGTGCCGCCGGACCGCCTGGCCGGCGTTGTCATGATCACCGACGGCGAAGTTCACGATGTCCCTACCAATGCCGCGGCCCTCGGCTTCGAAGCCCCGGTGCACGCGCTTCTGACAGGCACGCCCGGCGAATTCGACCGCAGGCTAGAGTTGATCAAGGCGCCGCGTTTCGGCCTGGTCGGCGGCCAGCAGAATATCGAGGTCAAAGTCACCGAGTCGACGCCGCGGAATACCGGGCCCGTCAAGCTGAGCGTCACCCACCAAGGCGAAGCGGCCACGACCCAAAGCGTGAAGGTCGGCGACAAGGTCGTGATCCCGGTGAAGATCGACCATGCCGGCCCCAACATCGTTGAGATCGAGGCGGAGGCCGCTCCCGGCGAGCTCACCACCATCAATAACCGCACCGTGCTCACCGTCGAAGGCGTGCGTGAGAATTTGCGCGTGTTGCTGGTCTCCGGCGAGCCTCATGCCGGCGAGCGCACCTGGCGCAACATGCTGAAATCGGACGCTGCCGTCGACCTCGTGCATTTCACCATTCTGCGTCCGCCGGAAAAACAAGACGGCACGCCGATCAATCAGCTCTCTCTGATCGCCTTCCCGACCCGCGAATTATTCCAGGAGAAGCTCGACCAGTTCGACCTGATTATCTTCGACCGCTATCAACGCCGCGGCGTGCTGCCTCTGCTCTATCTCGAGAATGTCGCCCATTATGTCGAGCGCGGCGGCGCGGTGTTGGTGTCCTCCGGCGACGACTATGCCTCGCCGCTCAGCCTCTACAGAACGCCGCTCGGCACGGTGCTGCCGGCAGCGCCGACAGGCCGCGTCGTGGAGAAGCCGTTCAAGGCAAAGCTCACCGAGCTCGGAGAGAAGCACCCCGTAACCAACGACCTGCCCGGAGCAAAAGGCGACGAGCCTTCTTGGGGACATTGGTTCCGCATTGCCGAATCCGAGCCGCGTGACGCCGAAGTGGTCATGGAAGGTCCGGACGGCATTCCCCTGCTGGTGCTCGGCAAGCGCGGCAAGGGCCGCGTGGCGCTGCTGCTGTCAGACCATATTTGGCTCTGGGCACGCGGTTATGACGGCGGCGGACCCTATACCGATCTGATGCGCCGCCTCGCCCATTGGCTGATGAAGGAGCCCGACCTCGAAGAGGAAATGCTGAAGGTCACGAGCCGCGGCGACACCCTCACCATCGAACGCCGCACCATCAAGGACGCGGTGGATCCCGTCACCCTGACCTCGCCTTCCGGCAAGGAAGAGACCGTGACACTCGAAAACTCCGAGCCTGGTCTGTGGCGGAAGACGCTCCCCGCGAGCGAGCAAGGTGTTTATCGCGCAGCATCCGAGAAGCTCGCCAGCGTCGTCACCGTCGGCAACGCTAATGCCCGCGAACTTGCCAGCGTCACTGCGACCGACAAGCCGCTGGAGGCGATCGTCGAACAGACCGGTGGCGGCAGCTTCTGGCTCGGCCGCGATCAAGCCGACACGGCGCCGCTGCCCCGCATCGTCATGTTGCATGGCGGCTCGAAAATGCATGGCTCCGACTGGATCGGGCTCGAGAAGCGCGACGCCTATCGCGTCGAAGGCGTGCGTCTTTTTCCGCTCTTCACCGGCTTCCTCGCGCTCGCGCTGCTGCTCAGCCTGATTTCCTTCACCTGGTACCGCGAAGGCCATTAAAGCATGATCCCGAAAAGTTGCAGACTTTTCGGAT
>DATBSU010000021.1:0-24871 GCA_036559585.1 Methyloceanibacter sp. | reverse complement strand
CGAGTTCGGAGTGAAAAATGGTGCCGCAAGAGGGATTCGAACCCCCGACCTACGCATTACGAATGCGCCGCTCTACCGACTGAGCTATTGCGGCTTTGTAAGCTAGGACTTGCAACCCGCTTGCAGCCGAATGCATCGAAGATGACGCTTACCACCGGCCTTTTCAACTGTCTCGGCCCTTTTTGAGCCTTACGATTAACTGCTTACGAATGCGCCGCTCTACCGACTGAGCTATTGCGGCCTTGGCTAAATATGGCGTCGCCAGGGTAAAGATTCGCGACCCACTATAGGCGCGGCAATTGGCTTAGCGGCAAGGCCCGATGGATGCAAGTACCGGGCTATCAGCGAGAACTAGCGGATATGGGCGGTGCGGAAACGCTCGAGCGATGACGGACTTTCGTCGGCGTCGGCTTGCGAGATGCCGGGATCGTCAGGGGGCGCCGGCGGCGCGTAGGTTTCGAGTCTCGGCGGCGGGCTTGGCCGGGGCGGAGGCGGTGTTTCTGCCCGTGGCGCTGCTTCGGTCAGGTCGATCACGGGTGCAGCGCTCCGCTCGATCCGCGCTTGGCTGCCGCTCGGCAGCGGCGCGAAGCGTTCCTCGATCAAGAGGCTCTCATCGCCGCGCCCAATGGCATCGACCGGCGCCTTCCATTCGAAGGCATCGACGGCGCCGGTGACGGGCGACACGGGCAACCAGCGGTCGGACACATAGCCATTGGCGATCCAGGCGCGGTCGCGGGGTGCTCGCAAGCCCCGCGCCAGCCATTCGCGCTCGCGTCCCCTGTCGCCCTCCGATGCTTCGATGGACGCCATGAGCGCACAGATTCGCGCCGGGGGCCGGTCCTCCAGGTAAGGCGCCAAAGCTTCACGCGCTTCCTGCCAATCATGGGCTTCGATGGCGGCGATTGCGACGGCGATCTGGCCTTCAATGTCGCCAGGGGTGAGGCTTGCGAGATATTTCACGCGCTTCAGCCGCTCGCGCGGCGCGTCGCCCGGTTTGGCGTAGGCGTAGACGAGCGCGAGGTCGGGATGCGGCGCGAGTTTCCAGGTCCGCGCGACGAGGCGCGATGCCAGCCGGCTCTCGCCTTTGGCCGCGAGGATGCGGCCCGCGATCTCGGCGGCCGGAATGAGCGAGGGTGAAAGCTTCAAGGCCTCGGTTGCCAGCGCCAACGCCTTTTCCGGTGAAGACCTCTCCGCGTCCTGCGCTTCCGCGGTCAGCAGAACGGCGCGGCGGCGCTGCGCGGTGGCAATATCGACGTGGCCCTGCTTGCGAGCAATCTCAAGCGTAGTGAGGGCGCCGGCCCAATCTCCGGCGCGAGCCTGCATGTCGAACAGAGCGTTGACGCTCCAGCCAAGCTGCGGGTCGCGGCGCACGGCTTGCTCGACGAAGGCGCGGGCGGCTTCACCGTCGCCGCGCCGTCCAGCTTCGAGGAAGAGACCGCGCAAACCCAAGAGCTCCGTCTCGGGGCGATCGAGCATGGCCTCGAAGGCGCGGCGCGAGGCGTTGGCATCGCCTTTGAGCTGGGCGGCTTGGGCTTTGAGCAGTGCGGTTAGCGGCTCGTTCGGCAGCGTGCGTCTGGCGATGCCGGCATATTTCTGCGCGAGCAGACGGTCGCCGACGCCGATGGCGACGAGGCCGCGGCTCAAGGCTTCGAAGCCCTGCTTGCGGCGGCGTTCCTTCATGAAGGCGGTGATGGCCGCTGGCCGCGTTGCCAGAAACCGGAACAGCGACCAGATCGCGAGCAACAGACCAACGATCGAAAGGATGGCAATGGCGGCGATGAAGGCGCTGGTCTCGATTTGATAGCCGAGCCATTCAATGTTGACGGTGCCGGGCCGGTCCGCGAACCAGGCGAGGCCGATAGCGGCGGCCACGACCACGACGATGAAGAGGAAGATGCGGATCATGGGTTTTGGGTCTGCGCGGGCGGGGCTTCCGCCTGTTGGCGGAGGTCGGTTTCGAGGCGGCTTAGCGTGTCTTCGGTGGACGCCCGGGCCCGGGCTGCATCGATCCACGACGCGAGCGCCTGACGTGGCGCGCCTTGCAGCCCCTCGGCGGCTTGGATCGCCGCGACGAGATCGTCCTGTTTGAGCTTGGCTCCGGCGCGGGCGAGGACGGCGTCCGGGCCGTCGCCCGTCGCGTCGCCATCGATCCGCCGCACCTTGATCATGGACTTCGCGCTCTGCAGCACGGTGCCGACGAAGGACTCATCTTGCGAGGCAGGAGCCGGCACCGCGTCGATCGCGGCATCGCTCGCGGTCTTGAATGACGTGGATAGTTCAGCAAGCGTGGGAATGCCCTGTTCGGCGAAGGCTGGCAGTGCGCCAAAATTACCGATGCCTGGCGCGAGCGACCGGAGCGATGCAAGCTCTGTGGCATACGGGCGACCGGAATCGATGGCTGCCCGCAAATTCGCGAAGGCCAGAACCGACGCCGCGGATTGCGTAGCCGCCGCCTCCTTGTCTGCGCCACGCTCGGCGACGGAGAGCGCGCCGATCTTGGCATTGAGATCGGCGATCTCTTTTTTCATGTCGTCAAGCGCCTGACTGTCGGAGGTCTCGCCTTCGGCGAGCTTGGCGTCGATGCGCGCCTGCAATTTCTGCTCGAGATCTCCGACCTTCGCATCGAGTGCCGCGGCATCGGTGACGGAACCCCCAGCGCTCGCCGTCTCGCCCAATGCCTTAAGCGACTCTTCCAAACGCGCGACGCGTCCGGTCAGCTCGGAAAGATCGGGCGGCGGCGCCGGTTCCGCCTTGGTTGTTTCAAGCGTCTTCATGCGGGCGTCGAGAGCACTCAAGTCGCCGGCGCCCTTCGGCGCGGATTCCAGCGCGCCGATCCGCTGTTCGATCTTGGTGAGATCGGGTTTGGCTGCGGCATCGTTCCGCGCCGGGAGTTTGTTCCAGACGAAGGACAGCGCCACGACGCCGATCAATCCGCCGAGCAGGCCGGCTGCCAGATGTGTGACGAAGCCTTTGAGCTCGGGCATGCTGGTCCGCGGCGGCGCCTTTGGCTTGGCGCGCGGCCCCCCGGTCACCCCAGCAGGGTCCGCCGGGGCTTGCGGCTGCGCATCAGCGGCCGAGGTCTCATCCTTCGGCTCCACGATTTCGGTCGCGGTGCCTTCGATGGTGGACGCCGGGCGTTTGCCGGGGCTGCTATCGCTAAAACCTGTCATTTCGCCTTGCCACGCTGCCATTTCCAACGCCGATTCACCTAGAAGATGCCGCCTAGCCCGCGATCAAGGCAAGGAGTTCTTCCTCACGCGGATGGGCGGCCACTGAGACCTTGGCGCCAAGGAGTGCCAGGGCGTCCGCGACCGCTTGCGAGAGACAATAGCAGCGCAGCTGCGAAGCTTGCGTTACCGCTCCTTCAGCCGCCACGAGACCTGCAAAAATGGCCGCAGTTTGGGGCGACATGAGGATTGCGCCGTCGAGCCGGCCGTCCCGCAACAGCGCCAAGGCCTCCCGCGACAAGGCCTCCGCAGGAACGGCCTGGTAGAGCACCGGCTGGCGAATTGTGAAGCCCTTGGCTTCGAGCACAGATTTCATGTCGAAGGCCAGCATCCCACCTGCCAGATGAACCAGCACCCCTTTGGCGGGGTCGAGTTCGCGGGCGATCAAGTCGGCCAATTGCTCCCCGGTTCCGGCCCCGACGACGATTTGGCGAAAGCCAAGTTCGGCGGCCACATCAGCGGTAGCGTCGCCAACGGCGTAGAGCGGAAGGTTCCGAGCCTCGATCAGTTCTGGACGCGCGGCAACGGCACGAAGCACATTGCGGCTGGTGACGATTATAGCTTGCGCCCCCTTTAGATCGAGCGCCACTCCGGGCAATATTTCGATGGTCAATAGCGGCGCGAGCACCGGCTCATGTCCCATGGCGCGAAGCTTCTCGGCCTGGCGGCTCCCATCTGGCTCCGGTCTGGTGACGAGCAATCGCATCGGATCAGCCCGCACGGAAGTCGGTGAGAAAGTCCGGCCCGGCGCTGGCGAGGAGATCTTTGCCCGCATCGATGCCGATGCTCACGGCGTCGGCTGCCGGTCCGGTCATATCCACCTCATGCCAGGTCTTACCGTCGGGCGTGAGGATGAGACCACGAAAACGCAGCAGATCGTCTTCGATCTCGGCGAGACCCGCGATCGGCGTGCGGCAGGAGCCGTCGAGCTCTTTGAGAAAACTCCGCTCGCAATCGACCGCCGTTGCTGTCACTGCATCGTCGAGCGGCGCCAGCAACGCGGCCGTCCTATCGTCGCTTTCGCGCATGGCGATGCCGATCGCACCTTGCGCGACTGCGGGGAGCATCCGCTCCGTGGAAAGAATCTCGGTGACGTGGTTGCTCAGGCCCAAACGATCGAGGCCGGCAAGCGCAAGCACGGTGGCCTCAGCTTTGCCCTCGTCGAGTTTCCTCAGCCTCGTGTCGACATTGCCGCGGAAATCGATGACTTCGAGATCGGGACGCAGCCGGCGGATCTGTGCCTGCCTTCTTAGCGAGGAGGTGCCGAGTACGGCGCCGGGCGGAAGTTGCTTGAGGGTTTGCCCGCCTCGCGCGACTAAGGCATCACGAACGTCACCTCGACGGAGCACGGCGCCGATCACGATTCCACTCGGGAGCTCGGTCGGCAGATCCTTCATCGAGTGCACGGCAAGATCGATGCGGCCGCCAAGCAACGCCTCGTCGATCTCCTTGGTGAACAGGCCCTTGCCGCCGAACTCGCGCAAGGCCACGTCCTGGATGGTATCGCCTGAGGTCTTGATTACGGCGAAATCGATCTCGCCCGGCGGCAGGCCATTGGCGACAAGCAAGTCGCGCACATGGTTCGCCTGCCAAAGCGCCAGCGGGCTGCCGCGTGTGCCGATCAGAAGTGGACGCATTTTCAGGACCGTTCTTTGACACCATGGTTACCGGGTTTTGCCGAGTGACACCCGGGAAAGGAATCCATGTATGACAGTGTCATGGCCAAGTCCAACGACAGAACGATTGTGGCGCTCGGCATCGAAACGAGCTGTGACGAGACGGCGGCTGCCATCGTCCGTCGCGACACAAGCGGCCACGGCACGATCCTGTCGAATGTGGTCCGCTCGCAGCTCGATCTGCATGCGGGCTATGGCGGTGTGGTGCCTGAGATCGCGGCGCGTGCGCATATCGAGGTTTTGGATGCCGCCATTCAGAAAGCGCTCACCGACGCCGAGATGAATTGGGACGACATGGAGGCGATCGCGGCGACGGCGGGGCCCGGGCTGATCGGAGGATTGATCGTTGGCGTGGTGACGGGCAAGGCCATCGCGCTTGCGCGCCACCTCCCCTTCATCGCCGTCAATCATCTCGAAGCCCATGCGCTGACGCCGCGCCTGACACATGGACTCGATTTTCCCTATCTGTTGCTCCTCGTCTCGGGCGGGCACACGCAGCTTCTCATCGTCGAGGGCGTCGGGCGCTATACGCGGCTCGGCACTACGCTCGACGACGCGCTCGGCGAGGCGTTCGATAAGGCGGCGAAACTTCTCGACCTCTCCTATCCAGGTGGGCCCGCGGTCGAGGCTTGCGCGGCGAAGGGAAACCCGAACATCAAACTGCCGCGTCCGATGCTCGGACGGCCAGAGCCGCATTTCTCGCTTGCCGGGCTCAAGACCGCGCTCCGGCATGCGGCCAAAGATCGTGAGCCGTTGAGCGAGCAAGACGTGGCCGATCTCTGCGCGAGCTTTCAAGCGGCAGTCACCGAGATCGTCGCCGACCGGACGCGGGTCGGGATGGCGCTCTATCGCGACCGACTCGGAGATGCTGCGCAAGCTGCGCTGGTCGTTGCCGGCGGCGTCGCCGCCAATCACGCGCTGCGAGCGGCGCTCGAGAAACTCTGCGCGGCGGAGAAATTTCAACTTTACGTGCCGCCCATAGAGCTCTGCACCGACAATGCCGCGATGGTGGCTTGGGCGGGAGCCGAGCGTCTCGCGCGCGGACTCACGGATGGGATGGACACAGCCACCAAGGCGCGCTGGCCGCTCGACCCCGATGCTCCGCCCGCGCTTGGCGCGGGCATAAAGGCCTAAAATGAGGGCCGCTTCCAGCATGGCGGGGCTTTCCTGTATGACAGGCGCGAGACAAGGATAGCGAGCGGCCATGGCCTTGCAGACTGTTGGCATTATCGGCGGTGGCGCCTGGGGAACGGCGCTCGCCATGACGGCGCGGCGCGCGGGCCGCGACGCCTTGATCTGGGCCTACGAAGCCTCGACCGTCGAAGACATCAACAAGCTTCACGTCAATCGCACCTTTCTTCCGGGCGTTCCGCTCGACCCGGCGATCGAGGCGACCTCTCACCTCAATGAAGTCGCCAGTGCAGATCTCCTCCTGCTAGTCGCGCCGTCGCAAGCCGTGCGCGGCATCGCAGCCGAGCTCGCACAATTTGCCAGGAGTGATCAGCCGCTGGTGATCTGCTCGAAGGGCTTCGAGCAATCGACCGGCAAGCTGCTCTCGGACGTGGTGAGTGAGGAATTGCCCGAGGCTTCGCTTGCCGTGTTGTCGGGGCCGAGCTT
The DNA here is from genome assembly GCA_036559585.1 of Methyloceanibacter sp. Lineage (GTDB taxonomy): Bacteria > Pseudomonadota > Alphaproteobacteria > Rhizobiales > Methyloligellaceae > Methyloceanibacter. The sequence goes on along the minus strand of DATBSU010000021.1, from coordinate 18,351 downwards.
CGCGGCGGAGATCGCGCGGGGCCTGCCTGCGGCGGTGACATTGGGAGCGCCCGATAAGGACCAGGGCGCGGCCCTATCTCGAGCGCTGAGCCATGCGCCGTTCCGCTGCTATTGGAGCGAGGACATGGCCGGCGTCCAGATCGGCGGCGCAGTGAAGAATGTTTATGCCATTGCCGCCGGCATCGTGACGGGGAAGCAACTCGGCGCGAGTGCGCATGCGGCGCTGGTGGCGCGCAGTTTTGCCGAATTGGTAAGGTTCGGGGCGATGTTTGGCGCAAAGCGCGAGACTTTGGCGGGACTTTCCGGGCTCGGCGACTTAGTACTCACCTGCGGCAGTCCGCAATCGCGCAACATGTCGCTGGGTTTGGCGCTTGGCCAGGGACGGAGTCTCGCCGAAACGCTCAAGGGGCGGCAGAGCGTGACGGAAGGGATTTACACGGCTCGGGCGTTGGCCGAATTGGCGCAATCGCGAGGCATCGAGATGCCGATCGCGTCCGCCGTTAATGCCGTCGTAACCGGGCGCGCAGCCGTCGATCAGGCCATCGAGGCCCTGCTCTCAAGGCCGCTCCGGGCCGAAGTCTAGACCTCGCAGCCATGGACAGCTTCGGTCCTGCGCAATAGCTTGGATTGGGGGGAACCCATGCTGTACGCACTGATTTGCACCGACAAGCCCGGCGCTCTGCCGGCCCGGAAGGCCAACCGCCCGCAACACCTCGAATATCTAAAGAGCCTCGGCGACAGAGTGGTGCTGGCCGGGCCATTCACCGAAGAAGACGGCACCATGAACGGCAGCCTCGTCGTGGTGGAGGCCGCCTCGCTTCAAGCCGCACGCGCGATCGCAGACGGCGATCCGTTCGCCAAGGCCGGGGTTTTCGCCGCGGTCGAGGTGAGGCCGTGGCTGTGGACGATCAATGCGCCGGACGAGGAGGAGTGAGGGGCGAGAAATGGCCTATTGGCTGCTCAAATCCGAACCGGAGTGCTGGTCGTGGGACCAGCAAAAGCGCGAAGGCAAGAAGGGCGCCGAATGGGACGGCGTGCGGAATTTTCAGGCGCGCAATCACATGCGGGCGATGAAAAAGGGCGATCTCGGCTTCTTCTATGAGACCGGCGACGCCAAGCAGGCGGTCGGCATCGTCAAAATATCGAAAGAGGCGCACCCGGATTCGACGGATCAGGCCTGGGAGGCCGTGGATGTGGTGGCCGTCACCGACCTGCCCCGCCCCGTAACGCTCGCGGAGGTCAAGGCGACGCCCGCTCTCACGGACATGGTGCTGGTCAGAAATTCGCGGCTGTCGGTGCAGCCGGTTTCGCCGCGAGAATGGAGTATTGTGTGCAAGCTTGGCGGCCTTGCCAAGTCGCCCGGTTCATCCGACTGACATCTGGGGCAACTAGAGGGGGGAAAAAATGCAGATCAATTATATGGCCGTCGTCATCGCCGCGATCGCCGGCTTCCTGGTGGGCTGGGGTTGGTACACGGTGTTCGGCAAGGTCTGGCTGGAGGCGCTCGGCAAGAAGAAGCAGAAAGACTGCAAGCCGACGCCGATGCCCTTCATCATCGCCGGAGTGTCCTGCCTGTTGATGGCCTGGATGCTCGCAGGCCTGATGGGACATTTGAGCGATATCACGGTCAGAGGCGGCATTATCAGCGCACTCTTCGTCTGGCTCGGCTTCGTGCTCACCACCACCGGTACCAACCAGGCGTTCCATGGCGACAAGCCGGTCGTGACCGCGATCGACGCCGGACACTGGCTTGCAGTCCTGGTGGTGATGGGCGCAATTATCGGGGCGTTTGGAGCCTAGATTTGAATTGAACGAGATCATCGGGGCGCGAGGGTCGCTTCATCCCACGCGCCTTAGATGGCGATAGTCGCTGAGTAGCGTAGGGAGGAACGGTCGAATGACCGAGCATGACACTCACAAGGCGTATAAGGCCCACAAGGTGCCGAAGCGCTGGAAGGACAACGCCTATATCGACAAGGACGAGTACGAGAGACTTTACGCCAAGAGCGTGAAGAATCCCGACAAGTTCTGGGCGAAGCAGGCCAAGCGTATCGATTGGATCAAGCCGTTCAGCATCGTCAAGAATTGCTCCTTCGCGTATCCGGACGTTTCGATCAAATGGTACGAGGACGGCACACTCAACGTCTCCGCCAATTGCATCGATCGCCACCTGAAGAAGCGTGGCAAGAAGACCGCGATCATTTGGGAGCCGGACGATCCCAACGCGGAAGCCAAGCACATCTCCTATCGCGAGCTGCACGAGAATGTGTGCCGCCTCGCCAACGTGTTGAAGGCGCACGGCGTCAAGCGCGGCGACCGCGTCACCATCTATCTGCCGATGATTCCGGAAGCGGCGTACTCCATGCTCGCTTGCGCGCGCATCGGCGCGATCCATTCCGTGGTGTTTGGCGGCTTCTCGCCGGATTCGCTCGCCGGCCGTATCCAGGATTGCAAGTCGAGCTTTTTGATTACGGCCGATGAAGGTTTGCGCGGCGGCCGCAAGGTTCCGCTAAAGGCAAATGCCGACGAGGCCTTGAAGAAAGTTACCGGTGTGGGAACGGTGCTGGTGGTTCGCAGGACCGGGGGCAACGTCGCCTGGACACCAGGTCGCGATCTCTGGCTCGACGAAGAGCTCGCCAACGTCGACGCGGAGTGTTTTCCGGAAGAGATGGGCGCCGAAGACCCGCTGTTTATCCTCTACACGTCAGGCTCAACGGGACAGCCCAAGGGCGTGTTGCATACGACGGGTGGCTATCTGGTTTATGCCTCGCTCACGCATGAACTCGTGTTCGACTATCACCAGGGCGACATCTATTGGTGCACCGCCGATGTCGGCTGGGTCACGGGCCATTCCTACATCGTCTATGGTCCGCTCGCGAACGGGGCGACGACGCTGATGTTCGAGGGTGTGCCGAACTATCCCGACGCGTCACGCTTCTGGCAGGTTGTCGACAAGCACAAGGTCAACATCTTCTACACGGCGCCCACGGCGATCAGGGCGCTGATGGGCATGGGCGAAGACTATGTCACCCAGACCAAGCGGAGATCGCTCAAGCTGTTGGGTAGCGTCGGCGAGCCGATCAATCCGGAAGCTTGGGAGTGGTATTATCACGTGGTCGGCGAGGAACGCTGCCCGATCGTCGATACGTGGTGGCAGACCGAGACAGGCGGCATCCTCATCACTCCACTGCCCGGCGCCACCAAGCTCAAACCAGGCTCTGCCACGCTGCCGTTTTTCGGCGTGCAGCCGGCGATCGTCGATAGCGAGGGCCAGGTGCTGGAGGGAGAGGCTTCCGGCAATCTCGTCATTCTCGACGCTTGGCCGGCTTTGGCGCGCACGATCTACGGCGATCACAAGCGCTACGTCGAGACCTATTTCTCTGCCTACAAGGGCAAGTACTTCACCGGCGATGGATGCCGGCGCGACGAGGACGGCTATTACTGGATCACCGGCCGCGTCGACGACGTAATCAACGTCGCAGGCCATCGCATGGGTACCGCGGAAATCGAGTCCGCTCTTGTGGCGCATTCCAAAGTGTCGGAGGCCGCGGTCGTGGGCTATCCGCACGACATCAAGGGGCAAGGCATTTATTGCTATGTGACGTTGATGAACGGCGAGCCGGCATCGGACACGCTGAAGACGGAGCTTCGCAATTGGGTGCGACAGGAGATTGGGCCGATCGCTGCACCCGATCTCATCCAATTCGCGCCGGGTTTGCCGAAGACGCGCTCTGGAAAAATCATGCGCCGCATCTTGCGCAAAATCGCGGAGAACGATTTCGCAAACCTCGGCGACACCTCAACCCTCGCCGATCCCGCCGTGGTCGAGAACCTGGTCGAGAACCGGCAGAACCGGTAGACGGGCCGGTTAGGCCGCCATGGTGCGGGCGGTCTGCGACAGGAGCGCCGTCCAGGCTTCGCGGGCGGCCGGCGAGAAGCGCCATTCGAGCGACTGCTCCAAGGTCCAGATCCAGGCCATGACGAAGGTGACGTAGTCACCGCTCTTGACGCCATAATGCCGGTGCCGGGAGCCGAGCAATTTCAGCACTGGCGTCAGCTCCTCGGTATGATCGAGGGAGATGATGGCGAGCTTCAAGGCACCCATCAACTCGCGCCGCTGCGCCTTGCGGCGCCCCTTGAACAGGGCCTGGAGCGACGGGTCCAGCTGATAGAGCCTGAGATAAAAGAGCTGGGCGGCGAGATCGGAAGCCGGCTCGATGGTCTTGAAGCTTTCGCGAATCAACCGCTTCTGGGTTTTCGTCAGCCGGCCGGTTTTGGCCGATTTCGGAAGGTGCCAGGTTTTCCGGGAAACACGAGGATTGTTCGTGGCTAGGACGGCTGAGGCCATGGACTCTACTCCGCTACGCGAGACTTTCGCAGAGTTTGCACGCGAGCCATTGACGGACCGTTAAGGTAAGCGGGGCGGAAACCAATCGGTTCATCCCGGGACGGGGCGATCCGAAAAGCGAAGGGGCCGGCGATCACCGGCTCCTTGCCCCCCTACCCCAATCGTCATGCGCGAACGCCCAAGGTTCTGCAAAGCCGAGGCCAGTTCTTGTCGTCCGCCTTAGGCCCACCACATATTCAAGCTCGTAAGGTTGAGCGGGGTGCGTCCCCGGCGATGAAGGAGTTGAATTCGTGAGCTATTTCCGCACCGCCATTCTGCTTGCGGCGATGACCGCACTCTTCATGGGCATCGGCTTTCTGGTCGGCGGCCAAGGCGGCATGATCGTCGCGCTCTTGGTCGCAATGGCCATGAACCTGTTCGCCTATTGGAACTCCGACAAGATGGTGCTGTCGATGTACGGCGCGCGCCAAGTGGACGAGCGGTCGGCGCCGGAACTTTACGCTATGGTTCGGCGTCTCGCCGGCGATGCCGGGCTGCCGATGCCGCGCGTCTTCATCATGGAGAACCAGCAGCCGAACGCATTTGCCACCGGGCGCAATCCTGAGCACGCCGCCGTCGCGGTCACCACCGGCCTGTTGCAGACGCTGAACGCAGACGAGCTCGAAGGCGTGCTCGCGCACGAGCTCACCCACATCAAGCATCGCGACACGTTGCTGATGACGATCACGGCGACGATCGCCGGCGCGATCTCGATGCTCGCCAATTTCGGATTCTATTTCGGCGGCGCGCGCAACAACGACAACAATGTGGGTCCGATCGCCACGCTATTGCTCGTGATCCTTGGTCCGCTTGCCGCAGGCCTGGTGCAGATGGCGGTCAGCCGCGGGCGCGAATACGAGGCGGATCGGGGCGGTGCCGAGATCAGCAAGCAGCCGCTGGCGCTCGCTTCGGCCTTACGCAAGATCGCAGGCGCCGCCGAGCATGTCCCCAACCCAGCCGCCGAGCGGAACCCGGCCTCGGCGCATCTCTTTATTGTGAATCCGCTCTCCGGCGCGCGCATGGACAATCTGTTCTCGACGCATCCAAACGTTGAGAATCGCATTGCCCAGTTGAATGAGATCGCGCAGACCATGGGTCAGACGCGTGTGCCGCAACGGCCCAGCGGCGCCGGAGCAGCCGGCCCTTGGGGCTAGACGAAAGCACAGATGACATCTTCGCCGAAGGAAACGGGCGCCAAGAAAAGTGCCCGGATGGCTCAGGCCGGACTCCCTGCGCGGCGCGGCGCCGTTGAGCTTCTCGTCGCAGTGCTGGAGAAGAAGCAATCCCTGGACGAAGTGCTGGGACGCTCGCTCGCGAGCGGTTGGCTGCTCGACCTGCCGCAGCGCGACCGCGCCTTGATGCGGGCGATCGTTGCGGCCTCGCTCAGGCGGCGCGGACAGATCGATCATGTGCTCGCCGCGTTTCTCGAGCGGGGGCTGCCCGAGAACTCCGGCACGCTCTATGCGATTTTGCTCTCTGCCGCCGCGCAGTTGATCTTTCTAAAGATCCCTCCGCATGCGGTGATCGATCTCGCGGTCACGCTGGCGCAATACGATGGCCGCGCCAAGCGCTACGACAAGCTTGCCAATGCCGTGTTGCGGCGTGTCGCCAAGGAAGGCGCAGAGATCGCCGACCGGCTCGATGCGGCGCGGGTCAACACACCGGATTGGCTGTGGCAGCGCTGGGTGACGAATTGGGGCGAGGAGCGGGCGCATGCGATCGCCAGTCTGAACATGGTCGAGCCGTCGCTCGATCTCACCGTGAAGAGTGATCCCGCGCTTTGGGCCGAGCGGCTCGATGGCCGCGTGCTGCCGACGGAAAGCGTGAGACTGCTGCCGAAGGGACGCATTGATCAGCTCGATGGCTATGAGGCTGGCGCGTGGTGGGTGCAGGATGCGGCTGCCTCACTGCCGGCGCGATTGCTCGGCGACATCGCGCGTTTGCGGGTCGCCGACCTTTGCGCGGCTCCTGGCGGCAAGACGGCGCAACTGGTGCAAGCCGGCGCGTCGGTTATTGCGGTCGATCAGTCCGAGGTGCGGCTCCGGACGGTGCGCGCCAATTTGAAAAGGCTCGGGCTGGAGGCGACGGTGCTCGCCGCCGATGCCACGACCTGGAAGTCTGACGAGCGCTTCGATGCGGTCCTACTGGATGCGCCTTGCAGCGGCACCGGAACGATCCGCCGGCATCCCGACATCCTTTATCTGAAGTCGGCAGCGGATATCGTGTCCCTGGCCGGCCTGCAGAGGCGGCTGCTTGACAACGCCGCAACGCTCGTCAAACCCGGCGGCAGGCTGGTCTATGCCACCTGCTCGCTCGAGCCCGAGGAGGGCGAGGCCCAAATTGCCGGTTTCTTGGTCCGGCACCCCGACTTTGCCCTCGATCCGGTCCGCCCCGAGGAGGTGTTCGGCCATGTGGAATGGGTGGAAAACTCGGTCTCGCTCCGCACTTTTCCCTATGCGCTTCCGCTCGAAAGCCCGGAATGGAGCGGAATGGATGGGTTTTTCGCCGCAAGACTGGTCCGTCGCAATTAAGTCGGACGCGCCGTTTACCAAGAGCGATTAGCCAATCGATTCGCTGCCACTTGATTGTGCAGGGCACAACGTTGAGAATGTGCCCCAATTAGTGTGGGGACCCCGCTAGTTGTGTAGCGTCGCGCGGGCGATAACGAGTTCAATTCGTCATGGCGGCTGAATATCAGGCCATAGAGCGGCGCACGCAGCCGATGGTGTCACGTGGCCCAAGTCCTTGGCGGCGCTTCGTCCGCGCGAGGATGGCGCGGCTGAGCTATCCCGGCAGCCAGGCGGAGCAGCTTTTGCTCGCGCCACAGGAATTACGCACCGCCGATCCAAGCTTCGCGACGGAATTTTACAATGGCCATTTCGGCTTGGCGGGGCGGTTGGCGGAAGTCGGCGCGCAGTCGCCGTTCGAGATCACACCACCCTCCGAGGCGTGGGCAAAAGAATTGCACGGCTTCTCCTGGCTCAGGCATTTGCGGGCAGCAGGAAGCGAATTGTCGCGCGAGCAGGCCAAGGCTCTGGTTTCGGATTGGGTCAAGCTCAATCGAAATTCGCGCGGCATCGGTTGGCAACCGGAGATCGTGGCGCGCAGGATCATCTCCTGGCTTTCGAACTCGGTCGTCATTCTCGATGCGAACGACCCGCGCTCCTATGAGCTGTTCTTGAAGGCGCTGACCGAGCAGCTCCGCTATCTCTCGGCGAGCTATCGTGACGCGCCGGACGGCGTGCCGCGCCTCGTCTCGTTGATGGCCTTGATCTATGGCGGGCTCTGCGTCGCCGAGCAGCAGGCCGTAGTCGAGCGCTATTCGGGCCCGTTCAACAAGGAGCTCGAGCGGCAAATTCTCCCCGATGGCGGGCATGTCTCGCGGAACCCAGCGGCCCTGATTGACCTCCTGCTCGATCTCCTGCCGCTCAGGCAATGCTTCGTCGCGCGCGACCGGTTGCCGCCGAAACAACTGACCGACGCGATCGACCGATCCATGCCGATGCTGCGGTTCTTCCGTCTCGGCGGCGGGAGTTTCGCGCGCTTCAATGGTTGCGGCGCCACGCCCACGGACTCGCTCGCCACCGTGCTCGCCTATGACGATATCGAGGGCACGCCACTCCGCGCGGCGCCAAACTCTGGTTATGCGCGGATCGAACGTGGCGGCACCAAGCTGATCGCCGATATCGGTCCGGCCCCGATCGCGGCCGTCAGCACCGCCGCGCATGCAGGGTGTCTTTCTTTCGAGCTGAGCTCTGGACAATTTCCAATCGTTGTCAATTGCGGCGCGCCGGGTGTCGATCATGACGACTGGCGAAGCTTCTCGCGATCGACCCAAGCGCATTCGACGCTCTGCTTCGAGGATACGTCCTCGGCGGAATTCGCCAGCTTCACCGAAGGCGGCTTCGGCAATGCGACGCTGGTCGGCCCGCACAATGTGCAAGGCGGGCTCAGCGAAGACGGCGCCATCGTCGAAGGCTCGCATGGTGGTTATGCCTCGCGCTTCGGCATCGGTCATGCGCGGAGGGTAGAAGTCTCGCCGGACGGCCTCAGCATCAACGGTGGGGATACGCTCGGCGCATCGCGAGGATCAAGGGCCGGTGAGGGCGGCGCTTTCGCCATTCGCTTCCATCTGCACCCGTCGGTTGGCGCGCAAGTGTCGGCGGATGGCTCCAGCATCGATCTCATTCTGCCCAATCGCGAAACCTGGCGGCTCAGCAGCAACGCGCCTTCCATCGAGCTGCACGAAAGTGTCTTCCTTGCAGACGAACGAGGCCCGCAGGAAACGGCGCAGATCGTGCTCAGCGGTCAACTCGGGGCCGCTCGGGACATGCATGTCTCCTGGATTCTTGAGCAAACTGCCGAGGCCGGCGGCGGCAGCCTGATCGACCCGAACCCAGATGATGAGTAGAGTACGGCGTTTCGTGGTACCGGGCGACAATACCTGAACGATAGAGTCCCCAACATGGAGAAACGAAAGATTGCCCGCGCGCTGCTCTCGGTCAGCGACAAGTCGGGGCTTGTCGAGTTCGCTAAGGCTCTGAGCGAACAGGGCGTGGAGCTGGTCTCAACCGGCGGCACAGCAAAGCTGCTGCGCGACGCCGGTCTCAAAGTCATTGACGTCGCCGAGGTGACCGGCTCGCCCGAGATGATGGACGGGAGGGTGAAGACGCTGCATCCGAAAGTTCATGGCGGCTTGCTCGCGGTGCGCGGCAACGAAGCGCATGAGAGGGCGCTCAGCGAATTCGCGATCCCGCCGATCGATTTGCTGGTGGTCAATCTCTATCCGTTCGAGATGACGGTCCGAACCGGCGCCGACTATGACAGCTGCATCGAGAGTATCGACATTGGCGGACCTGCGCTGATCCGCGCGGGCGCGAAGAACCATGCATCGGTCGCGGTGGTAGTCGAGCCCACGGATTATTCCAAAGTTCTTGCCGAGATGGAGGCGAATGACGGCGCAACGACGCTGGCTTTGCGTAAGTCGCTCGCCGCCAAGGCCTATGCGCGGACGAGCCAATATGACTCTGCCATCGCCAATTGGTTCGCCGACACTCTTGAAGAGTGCGCGCCAGAAATCCGTACCTTTGCCGGCACGCTGGCGCAGACACTGCGGTATGGCGAGAACCCGCATCAATGGGCGGCGTTCTATCGCTCGACCGAACGCCGCTTCGGCATCGCGACCGCGATCCAGCTGCAAGGCAAGGAGCTTTCCTACAATAACCTCAACGATACCGACGCAGCCTATGAGCTCGTTGCCGAGTTCGACCCGGCGCAAGAAGCGGCGGTCGCGATCATCAAGCACGCTAATCCTTGCGGCGCGGCCGTCGCGACGACGCTGAAGGAGGCCTATCTGAATGCGTTTCGCTGCGATCCTGTGAGCGCCTTCGGCGGCATCGTTGCGCTCAATCGCAAACTCGACAAGGAGACGGCGACAGAGATCGCCAAGATCTTCACCGAAGTGATCATCGCGCCCGAGGCGGACGACGACGCCAAGGCGGTGATCGCGGAGAAGAAAAATCTGCGCCTCTTGCTTGCAGGCGGGCTGCCGGACCACCGCGCGGGCGGCGTGTCATTCCGCTCCGTCGCGGGCGGGTTCCTGGTGCAGTCGCGCGACAGCGGCGTGGTCGCCGATCTCGATCTCAAGGTCGTGACCAAGCGGAGGCCGAGCAACGAGGAGTTTGCCGATCTGATTTTCGCCTTCGCCGTCGCCAAGCACGTCAAGTCGAATGCGATCGTCTATGTGAAGGATGGAGCGACGGTTGGGATCGGCGCCGGGCAGATGAGCCGCGTCGATGCGGCGAGGCTTTCCGCCTGGAAGGCGGGCGATGCGGCAAAGGCTTTGGGGGTGCCGACATCGCTGACGGAAGGCGCGGTCGCCGCGTCCGACGCGTTCTTTCCTTTCGCCGACGGGCTGAACGTGATCGCCGAGGCCGGGATCAAGGCGGTGATTCAGCCTGGAGGCTCGATGCGCGACGAGGAGGTGATCGCGGCTGCGGATGCGGCCGGCCTCGCCATGGTGTTCACCGGCATGCGGCATTTCCGGCATTAGCTTGTTGGCGCAGGCTTGACGCGAAGCAACAACAGCAGACCTCCTAATAAAAATAGCAAGCAGGTGGCGATGCCGATGCGCTGACTTTCGGTTGCCGCCGTCACGGCACCGATCGTGAGCGGCGCGGCGAAGGCGGTGATCTTGCCGGAGAAGGAGAAGAAGCCGAAGAACTCCGTGGTCTTGTCCGGCGGTGAGAGTCTGGCGAGAAGCGTGCGGCTCGCCGATTGAATCGGTCCGGCGGTGAGGCCGATCAGAATGGCAAAGCCGAGATAGACGAGCTCGCCGGTCGAGCTGAACGCCGCGCTACCCGGAAGCTTGGGCACGACGCTCATCACGAACAGCACCTGGTCCTGGTCCACCGACAACACGCCGAGCGAAGCGATGATCAACACCACGAGCATGGTCGCGATCAAACGTTTCGATCCGAAGCGGTCATCGAGGATACCGCCGAGAGCAGCGCCAATCGTCCCACTGATGGTGAGAATGATGCCGAACAGACCGAGCTCAGTCGCGCCCCAGCCAAACACCGTCGCGGCGTAGATGCCGCCGAAGGCGAAGATGGCGCCGAGCCCGTCGGCATAGAGCATGCGCGCCAGAAGAAAGAGGGCGACCTGGGCGTGATCGCGAATGAGATGTCTTACGCGCTCGACGAGATGAAACAGCCCTGCCCTCACCTGCTCGGACTGAAACTTCGTGCGCGGCACGTCCGGCGTGAAGAGAAAGAGCGGCAGCACGAAGACGAGATACCAGAGGGCGCAGAACGGTCCGATCAGACGATCGCCTTCGCGGGAGACTTCATCGAGTGGCACGACCGGCGCGAGACCGAGCAAGGTCTTGCCGGAACTGGGATCGGCCACGATGAGGCCCGCGACAATGGCGAGGCTAACGAGGCCGCCGACATAGCCGATGGCCCAGCCGGCGCCGGATAGGGTCCCAAGCCGCCGGTTCGAAACCAGCGAGGTCATCATGGCGTTGTTGAAGACGGTGGCGAGTTCGGCGCCGATGGTCGCCAAGCCGAACGACAGCAGCACGAGCGGGATCAGATCGGCGCGGCCTGGATAAGCGAACCACAGCCCGCAAAGACCGAGCACAAGCAAGACTGAGAAACCGGCGATCCAAGGTTTGCGCGGGCGGCCTGCGTCGGCGATGGCGCCAAGCACCGGCGCCACGATGGCCGCGAGCAATTCGGCGCCGCCCGTCGCATAAGCCCAGATTGCTGCGCCCCAGTCCGCGTCACCGACGAAGCCGTTGACGAAATAAGGCGCGAACAGAAAGGTGACGACCAGCGTGTAAAAAGGCTGCGTGGCCCAGTCGAACAGGGCCCAACTCGCGACGGCGAGCGGCCCGGCCGGAGGTCGCGACGCCTCGCGGCTAGTAGCCTCGATAACCATCGAGCACGATCAAATGATTGGGTAGCTCGTCCTTGTTGCCTTGATCCGGCGGGAAATGTTGAGAGAGCACCTTGCCGCAGGTCGCGATCGCCTCGACCAAGCCCTTGGTCCTTTCATGCCGCGCAAGATGGTGGGTGAGCTTGGCGACGACGCCCTCCCAAACTTGATGCGGGACTTTCTTGTAGATGCCGTTATCGGCGATCACCTCGACATAACGCTCGGCGAACGAGACATAGATCAGCACGCCGGTACGGCCTTCGGTGGTGTGCATGTTCTGCACGAGAAACTGTTCGACGGCGCGCTGATGCGCGCGAGCGCGCTTCACCCCGGCAGGAACGATGGCGAAGCGGAAGCTCTCCCATTGCGTCAGCATGGCACCGACAAGAAAGACGCCAAGCTGAATGAGATAGATATATTCGATCGGCATTTTCGTGGTGTGGATCAGCGGCAGCGGCACGCTGAGGGCTGCGATCGCGGCCCACATCAACGCATTGGCGTAGTAGCCGCTGCTGGCAGCGGCGGCGACCACCACGATTTCGCCGCTGGTCGTGGCTTCCGCCGTTGTGATCGCGTCGGCGATCTCGCCTCGCTCTTTGGCGCTAAACGGCCGCATTACCAGCTCCCCGAGGAGCCGCCGCCCCCGAAATCGCCGCCGCCGCCGGAGAAGCCGCCACCTCCGCTGTCCCCGCCAGAGCTCCAGCCGCCGCCGCTTCCGCCGCTACCCCAGCCAGGACCGGGCATGATGATGGGGCCGCCACGCGAGCGCCCGACGGCGCCGGGCTGCGAGGCGCGGTACATGCTGTAGACGACCCACAGAATGATGATGGTCCAGAAGATCACCATCAGCCAATCGATTGCGGGCTGGTCCGCGTCCTTTCGCGACTTGGCGCGCTGCTCGAGCTCGGCCGCATCGCCGGTAAGCGCGAGCACTATGTCATGCACGCCATCCTTGATGCCCTCTGCGAAATTGCCGGAGCGAAACTGCGGCAGCATCGAGGTGCTGATGATGATGTTGGCAATTGCGTCGGTGACGATCGGCTCAAGCCCGCGGCCAACCTCGATGCGCACTTTGCGTTCTGTCGGCGCGACGATGAGCAACACGCCGTTATTCAGCTCTTTGGTGCCGATGCCCCAATGCCGGCCGAGCTGATAGCCGTATTCCTCGATGGTGTAGCCTTGCAGCGAATGCACGGTGACGACGACGACTTGGTCGGAGCTCTTGTCTTCGAGCGCCTTCAGCTCGGCGGTGAGCGCCGCCTTGTCACTGGCGCTGAGTAAATTGGCGTCGTCGACGACGCGGCCGGTCAACACCGGAAATGTCGGCTCTGCCGATGCAGAGCCGACCCAGAACAGAAGCGCGATACAGGTGGCGCCAGCTATCGTGCGCCACGGCATGGAGGCCATCTGGCCCTCGCCGGCTAGAATTTGACCTGTGGCGCCTTGGTGGTCTCTTCGGCGACAGTGAAGTTCTGCATCTCCTGGGCGTCAGGATAGAGCAGCGCGCGCCACCAGCGGCCGGGGATGGTCTTGATCTCGGTGTTGTAGTCCTTCACCGCGTTGATGTAGTCGTGCCGGGCAATCGAGATGCGGTTCTCGGTGCCTTCGAGCTGCGACTGCAACGTCAAAAAGTTCTGGTTCGACTTGAGGTCGGGATAGGCCTCGCTGATGGCGAGCAGACGTCCGAGGGCCCCGGTCAGCTGGCTCTGGGCTTCCTGAAATTTCTGGAAGGCCTCCGGATTGGTGAGGATATCGGCCGGAAGCTGTACCTGCGTCGCCTTGGCGCGCGCTTCGGTTACCTCGGTGAACACCTTCTCTTCTTGCGTGGCGTAGCCCTTCACCGTCTCCACGAGATTGGGAATGAGGTCGGCGCGGCGCTGATATTGGTTGAGCACGTCGCTCCAGGCGGCCTTGGCCTTCTCCTGCAAGGTTGGGATGGTGTTGATGCCACAACCGGCGAGCACCATGCCGGCAATCACAACACCAAGCACGCGAAACGCGCTACCGAAGCGCGGATGTGACAGTGCCAACATGGCATCCTCCCTTTACAAGTGGCCCAAATTGCTCGTCGCACGGGATGTATTGGCGGCGCCTACCGGAAGCAAGGGGAATTGCTCATCCGGCTTGTTGCCTGAACGCGGTAAAGCCAGATTCTCGCCTTCGTGTTATCGCGAAGCTGTGCTCCTTAACACCTCAGAGCGAGTGCCAGCCTTCTCAGTCGCGCGTATGGGTGTTGCCGGAATGGAACAGGCGCGAGCTAATCGCCACGCGGGGGCCAAACGCCTCGATCCGCCCACTCCCGGAACTGCGCAACAAGTCTTAGATTCACCAGTGATTCTATTGGCCTGGCGATTGGTGCGGCGGGGCGCAAAACATTGCGCGCTATTAGGTAATCAGAAGGCATCTACTGGCCAAATTAACCACCCCCGCTTAGTCTGATTCGCGGGGATTTAAGGGACTTACGGGGATGATCGCTGAGGGATCGGCCGCTGCCGGGTGTGTGAGTATGCGTAAGACGAAATTCGGGGCGGCCGTGGTCGCCGGGAGAGTTATCCGTGGGTTTGCGGTGCTGGCCGCCGTCGCAGCAATTGGCTTTGCGCTACCCGCCGAAGCCAAGAAGGACAAGCGCGACGGCAAAGCCGTAGAGGACGGCATCCCGGACATCCATAACGGCGAGCCGATGACGCTGATCGTGTCGTTGAGCGCGCAGAAGGTCGACGTTTATCGCGGCACCACGCTTGTGACGACCTCGCAAGTCTCGACCGGCATGCCTGGCCACGCCACCAAGACCGGCGTTTTCAGCATCCTCGAGAAGCAACTCTATCACCACTCAAACATCTATAGCGGCGCGCCGATGCCGTGGATGAACCGCATCACCTGGTCGGGCACCGCACTTCATGCCGGCGTGGTCCCGGGTTATCCCGCCTCGCATGGTTGCATTAGACTGCCGTTTTCGTTCGCTCCCAAGCTCTACAAGATCACGACGGTCGGTGAGCACGTGGTCGTGGCGAAGGGGCGGCCAACGCCCGAGATTATCGAGCACCCTGCCTTGTTCCAGCCCTTGCCGCTGCCTTCGGCGCCATCGGTGGCCAAGGAGCCAGAGCCGGAGCGGCACACGAGTCTGACTTCGGGTGCAAAGCTGGCGGCGGCCATCACCGCGCCAATCGTCCTCGCCAAGGCCGAGATGCCTAACAGTGCCACGGACGCCCCAAGCGAGGCGGCAAGCGGCACGCCTGAGCTGGACGACGCCGCGACGACCGATGACGGCGAACCCAATCCGGACCGGATCCATGCGATCACGCCGGCGCCTGTCACAATTCGCAGCCATGCCGTCGGCGAGGCGAAGCCGGGCGAGCCGGAATCGCATGCAGCTCCCGCGCCGAGCGCGGCAGTCACCACTGACATACCGGCGACCGACTCCCCGGCCGAACCACCGATCGTGTCGCCGCCGATCGCCGAAGCGCCCGCCCCCGACGTCAAGGCCGAGCAGCCCGTGCCGCAAGCGACCCTGCCAGAGCCTCAGCCCGTTGCCGCGGTTGTCGAGGTCAAGGCCGAACCGGAACCCAAGTCGGAAGCGGCGCCAGAGGCTCCGGCGGTGTCTCCCGCTCCCGAGATCAAAGCCGAGCCAAAGTCAGAAGCAGCGCTCCCAGAGGCACCGACAGTTTCGCCCGCGCCCGAGATCAAGGCCGAGCCGGCGCCAGCACAACAAGCCACGCTGACGGCGCCGGCCACCATGACGATACCCTCGCTCAAGCCCCTGACCTCAGCCGAGCTCATCATCGACCATGGCGCCAAGGCCGCCGCCATTCAGGCAGCCGAACCGCGCTCCGAGGCGCCTTTGCGCGTCCTGATCACGCGCCGTACTAACAGCGACCGCATCATCGGCGTGCAGAATCTTTTCGTCTCATTGGGTTATCTCGAGCCGCAAAATTTCGACGGCACGATCGGCCGCCCGACGATCACGGCGATCAAGGCGTTCCAGAAGGCGAATGGGATGCCGGAAACCGGCAGCTTCAACGATGAGCTGGTGAAGAAGGTCTATGAAGTTGCCGGCAAGGGCGAGCCGCCGGCCGGGCATCTTTGGGTCCGGCAGGAATTTGGCCGCGTGTTCGACGCCCCGGTGTCCTTCAAGAATCCGGACGAGCCGCTCGGCACTTACGTCTATACCGCGATGAAATTCGCGCCCGGCGAGACCTCGACCAAATGGATGGCGATCGCGGTGCAAGAGGCCCCGACCAACCCGCTGGACCGCATCGAGATCCCCGACGATTTGCGGCAGAAGATCTCCGAGCGACTCACTCCCGGCTCGTCTCTGATCATCGCCGACACCGCCATCAATACGGCGAGCCTGACCAAGGGTGCGGACTTCCTGGTTTGGGCAAAGGATTTGCCGAGCTCGAACGTGACCGCGGCCTCCTACACCACTGACGAGGACAAACCGAAGGCGAAGAAGCGCTACCGGGCCACGGCGCGGCGCGAGATGCAGATCCCCTTCCAGCGGCAACAACAACTCTGGTTCGGTCGCGGGCCCTGGTAAGCGGCGCCGGAACTGACTTAACGCAAGGCCCCCCTTTCGGGGGCCTTCGCATATCAACGACTTCGATTTGCCCTTTGGAAGAAAACTGGAGCGGGCGATGGGATTCGAACCCACGACCCTAACCTTGGCAAGGTTATGCTCTACCCCTGAGCTACACCCGCATCCGGCCAACCTCCCGCGCCAAAAGAGAAATTTCCTTTCGCGCATGGGAGGCGGAAATCGGTTTGTAGTTGATCGCCAAACCGATGTCTATAGCCGCACCAATCGCTTAAGAACGGTGTCATGCCCCTCACCCGCCGGCAGCTTCTGGCCCGACTCGAGGAACTCGGTATCGTCGCGGTCACGGTCGAGCACGAGTCGGTGTTCACCGTCGAGCAGTCCACCGAGCTCCGCGAGACACTGCCCGGAGCGCACACGAAGACTCTGTTTCTCGACGACCGCGACGGCCACCTCGTGCTCGTCGCGGCGAAAGACGACACCAGGGTCAATCTCAAGACGCTGTCAAAACGGCTCGGCACGGGCCGATTCAGCTTCGGCAAGGCGGAGCTGCTCGCCGAAGTGCTCGGCGTCACACCGGGCTCGGTGACGCCGTTTGCGCTGATCAACGATCGGTGCCGCCATGTCACAGCCGTGGTCGACGCCACGTTGCTCAAATTCGACGAGGTTAATTTTCATCCGCTCGAGAATACCGCGACAACGAGGATCGCAACGCGCGATTTGATCCGTTTCATCGAGGCTTGCGGGCACAAGCCCCAGATTCTTCCTCTCGATTGAGCGCCGGAATGCCCAGTTGCCAAACTGCCCGCCTGAGACCATCTTTGCCCCCTCATGGCGAATGAAATGACCCTCGATACCCCAATTCTCGGCGGCGCCGGCGGCGGCGATCTCATCAAGGACACGACCACCAAGGATTTCGTCGTTGATGTGGTCGAGGCATCGAAACAGGTGCCGGTGCTGGTGGATTTCTGGGCCCCTTGGTGCGGGCCCTGCCGGCAACTCACGCCGGTGCTGGAGAAGGCCGTGCGTGCCACCAAGGGCGCGGTGAAGCTGGTCAAGCTCAATATTGACGAGCATCCGCAAATCCCGGGTCAGATGGGGGTGCAGTCGATCCCGGCCGTGTTCGCCTTCCAGGACGGCAAACCGGTCGATGGATTCATGGGCGCGCTGCCGGAAAGCAGAGTGACCGCGTTCATCGCGCGCCTGATCGGTAAAGAGACCGAGGACGAACCATCGGAGCTCGAAGCCGCAGAGGCCGCTCTCGCGGCCGGCGATGTCAACACCGCCGCGCAGATTTTCGGCGAGGGGCTGCAGAAGGACGCGGAGAGCGCCGAAGCCGCGGCGGGGCTTGCGCGGTGCTACATCAACCTGGGCGACCTCACCCGAGCCGAGCAGACGCTTGCGCTCATTCCGCCGGCAAAGGCTGAGAGCGCGGCCGCCGCAGGAGCGCGTGCCGCGCTCGATCTTGCCAAAAAGGGCGCCGATGCCGGTGACGTCACGGCTTTACGCGCCAAGCTCGATGCGGATCCGAACGACCATCAAGCGCGTTTCGATCTTGCGCTTGCGCTCAATGCCAAGGGTGAGCGCGAGGGTGCGCTCGATGCTCTGCTTGCCATCGTCGCCAAGAATCGCGGCTGGAAGGACGAGGCCGCACGGAAGCAATTGTTGCAATTGTTCGAGGCTTGGGGCGGAGCCGACCCGGTCACGGTCGCAGGGCGCCAGCGTCTCTCCTCGCTTCTGTTTGCGTGAAGCTATCGAGGTACCGTGTTGGGCGTGACGGATCACTATCGCAACGCTGCGGACTTGCCCAAGGCGCTTCCCCTGTTTCCGCTTCGGGGCGCAATCTTGCTGCCGCGAACATCGGTGACGTTCAACGTGTTCGAGCCGCGCTACCTCGCCCTCGTCGATAAGGTGCTCGCCGGCGACCGGCTGATGGGCATCGTGCAGCCGGCCCCGGAAGCCGGCGCCATCGAGTCGCCGGAAGGTAAGA
>DATBSU010000020.1:0-18481 GCA_036559585.1 Methyloceanibacter sp. | reverse complement strand
GGTGCCGCGCTCGCCATCGTCGATCGAAACTTTCCGCCGTCCCCGCACGAAGAGAAATTGCTTCGCGTCGAGGACACCATGGGCGCGCTGAACGATCTCGGCCGAGAGTCGCGAGCGCGCGCCACGAAAACCAAGATCATTGCGGTCACCGGCAGCGCCGGCAAGACCGGCACCAAGGAGGCGCTGAAACTTGCGCTTCAACCGAGCGGTACGGTGCATGCCTCGGCCAAGTCGTACAACAATCATTGGGGCGTGCCGCTCTCGCTCGCCAATATGCGCCGCGACACGACCTTCGGTGTGTTCGAGGCCGGCATGAATCACGCCGGCGAGCTGATCGGCTTGAGCAAGCTGATCCGCCCCCAGATCGCCATCGTCACCACGGTCGAGCCGGTGCATCTCGGCTTCTTTGCTTCCGTCGAGGCCATCGCCGACGCCAAGGCGGAAATCTTCCAGGGTCTCGAGCCCGGGGGCATTGCCGTCCTCAATCGCGACAATCCGCATTTCGAGCGGTTACGGCGCGAGGCGGAGAAGCGCGGCGCTAAGATCGTTGCCTTCGGTGAGGCGCGAGATGCCGATGTTCGCCTCATCGAAGCCAATGTCGGCGACGATGGCTCCGATGTGACCGTGGAAGTGATAGGCGAAACCGTCAGCTATCGCATCGGCGCGGCCGGACGCCATCTCGTGCAAAATTCTTTGGCGGTGCTCGCCGCCGCAAAACTCGCTGGCGCCGATCTCGCTTTGGCCGCCCGCGCACTCGAAAACTGGCAGGCCGAAGCCGGGCGCGGGCGCCGCTTCATCATCGAAGGCCCGAGGGGGCGCATCGCCATCATCGATGAATCCTATAATGCCAATCCCGCTTCGATGCGGGCGGCCTTGGCCATTCTCGGGCTGGTGCCGCGGAGCGAATTCAAGCGGAAAGTCGCCGTTCTCGGCGACATGCTGGAACTCGGGGACGAGGGCGCAAATCTCCATGCGGGACTGGCACAAGCGATTGACGAAAGCGGCGTGGATATAGTCTTTGCCTCTGGGCCGCTGATGGGGTCTCTTTACCAGGCTTTGCCGGCGAACCGGCAGGGCGGCTATGCGAAAGCTCCGGAGGAGCTGGCGCCGATGTTGCTAGCGGGCGTCAAACCCGGCGACGTGGTGATGGTGAAAGGTTCGTTCGGCAGCCGCATGGCGCAGTTGGTGGAAGCGCTGAAGCGGCATTTCGAAAGCGCAAGCGCGATCGCGTAAGGGCCGGACTCGAAGGGGGAAGCAATGTTTTACTGGCTGGCTGGCTTCGCCGACGAGCTCAGCGTCTTCAACGTATTCCGCTACATCACCTTCCGCACCGGCGCTGCGCTGCTCACGGCGCTGCTCGTCGTCTTCTTATTTGGTCCGCGCGCGATCCGCTCTCTTCGCGTCCGCCAGGGCAAAGGTCAGCCGATCCGGAAAGACGGCCCCGAGCGCCATCTGCTGCAGAAGCAGGGCACACCCACTATGGGCGGTCTGATGATCCTCGGTGGCGTCACCATCACCGTGCTGCTCTGGGGCAATCTCGCCAATCCTTATGTGTGGGTCGTGCTGTTTGTGACTCTCGTCTATGGCGCCGTCGGCTTCTATGACGACTATCTCAAAATCACCAAGCAATCGGCGGAAGGCTTTCGCGGTCGCGTCAAGATCGTCGTCGAAGCCATAGCAGCACTCGCGGCCGCTTATGTCATCGCCGATGCCAGCGACCCGCAGCTCGCCACGACGGTGACCATCCCGTTCTTCAAGAACGTGCTGGTTCCGCTCGGGCCGTTCTACATTCCGTTCGCCGCCTTCATCATTGTCGGCGCCGGCAACGCCGTGAATCTGACCGACGGCCTCGACGGGCTCGCCATCGTGCCGGTAATGATCGCGGCTTCGACCTTCGGCTTCATTTCTTATCTCGTCGGCAACGTGCTGTTCGCCGACTATCTGCAGATCCATTTCGTGCAAGGCACCGGCGAATTGGCGGTGGTCTGCGGCGCGCTGGTCGGCGCGGGTCTCGGCTTCCTCTGGTTCAATGCCCCGCCGGCGCAGATTTTCATGGGCGATACCGGATCGTTGGCCTTAGGCGGTGCGCTCGGCACCATCGCGGTCGCGACCAAGCATGAGCTGGTGCTGGCCATTGTCGGCGGTCTGTTCGTGCTGGAGGCGGCGTCGGTGATCGTGCAGGTCGCCTCGTTCCGCCTCACCGGCAAGCGCGTGTTCCGCATGGCGCCGCTGCACCATCATTTCGAGCAGAAAGGCTGGCCGGAATCGACCGTGGTCATCCGCTTCTGGATCATCGCCGTGGTGCTCGCACTTGCCGGCCTCGCCACGCTTAAATTGCGCTAAATTCCCCCGCATGATTCCCGTCACGGCCTTTAAGGGCCGAAAAATCGCGGTATTCGGCCTTGGGCTCAGCGGCCTCGCCGCCGCCCGTTCCCTTTTGGCGGGCGGCGCCGAGATCATTGCCTGGGACGATAGCGAGACGGCGAGGGTGGCCGCGTCTGCTGAAAACATCCCCCGGCGAGATCTGAAATCCGAAGCTTGGGGCGACTTCGCCGCGCTGGTGCTGGCGCCCGGCGTCCCGCTCACCCATCCGAGGCCGCATTGGAGCGTCGAGAAGGCAAAAGAAGCGGGCGTGCCTGTGATCGGCGACACCGAACTGTTCTTTCTGGAGCGGGCGAAACAAGGCAATCCCGGCAAAGTCATCGTCATCACCGGCACCAACGGCAAATCCACCACGACCGCGCTCACCGCCCATCTTCTGGAGCAGGCAGGCAAGCGCGTGGCGCTCGGCGGCAATATCGGCAAGGCCGTGCTCGATCTTCCGCCTTTCGCGTCCGACCTCACCTATGTGCTGGAATTTTCTTCTTTCCAGATTGACCTGACCCCGTCGCTAGCGGCCGACGCCGCGGCGCTCCTCAACGTCACCCCCGATCATCTCGATCGTCACGGCACCTTGGAGAACTATGCCGCGATCAAGGCGCGCGTGTTTGACGGGCTTGAATCAAATGGTACCGCCGTGATCGGCGTCGACGACGCTGCATCTCGCGCCATCGCGGATCGGCTGCCGCGTCCCTTCGCGGTGAAGCGCATCGCCGTCGGACGTAAGGTCGAGACGGGGGTTTGGGCGAAGGACGGCATTCTCCACGAAGCCGAGAACGGCACGGAGCTCGCCGAGACGAGTCTTGCCGGCATTCAATCGCTCCGCGGTGCGCACAATTGGCAAAATGCGGCGGCAGCCTACGCGCTCGCCCGCTCGCAAGGCATCGACGCCGCAACTATCGCCAAGTTCATGCGGAGCTTTGCCGGCCTTGCCCACCGCATGGAGCAAGTGGGGCGGTTGGGTCGCGTGCACTTCGTCAACGACTCCAAGGCGACCAACGCCGACGCCACCGGCAAGGCCCTTGCAAGCTTCGACACCATTTATTGGATTATCGGAGGACGTGCCAAGGAAGGTGGTCTCTCCGGACTCGAGCAATTTTATCCCAAGATCGTGCGCGCTTATTTGATCGGTGAAGCGGCGGATGCCTTCGCCAAACAACTCGGCAGCGATGTCGACCATGTCCGATGCGGCACGCTCGACCAGGCCATCGCCAAAGCGGCCGTCGATGCACGCGGCTCGAAAGCGCAAGAGCCCGTCGTCTTATTGTCGCCCGCTTGCGCGTCCTACGATCAATTCGCCAATTTCGTGGAGCGGGGCAACGCCTTTCGCGATCTGGTCATGAAGCTCGACGGCATTGAGACCGTCGCATCGAAGACGGGCAAAGCCGCATGAGACTGACCCGCGCCGACCGCAGCCTGATTTCGGATTGGTGGTTCACCGTCGACCGCCCCATGTTGTTCGCGCTGATCCTCTTGATGGGAGCGGGGCTCGTGCTGTCGCTGGCGGCAAGTCCGCCGATCGCCGCCAAGTTCGATCTTGATCCCTTCCATTTCGTGCAACGCCAGGCTCTGTTGTTGATCCCGTCGATTTTCATCATGCTGTGGGGTTCGTTGCTGAGCCCGAAGCAAATCAGGCGCGCGAGCCTGGTCATCTTCCTCGTCGGCATCGCTTTGATGATCGCGACCATGATGGTCGGCCCCGAGATCAAAGGCGCGAGGCGCTGGATTCAGTTCGCCGACTTTTCGCTCCAGCCGTCGGAATTCGTCAAGCCGGCGTTTGTCGTGCTCACTGCATGGCTGTTCAACGAAAGCCAGAAGCGGACCGATGTGCCCGGCCTCGAATTATCGCTGGTGGCCTACGCGAGTTTCGTGCTGCTGCTCGTGCTCGAGCCCGATTTCGGTCAGACGCTCCTCGTCACACTGGTCTGGGGCACGATGTTTTTCATGGCCGGGATGAACCTGGTCTGGATCGGGACACTCGCGGTTGCCGCAATCGTCGGTGTGACCAGCACCTATCTGCTCGTGCCGCACGTCGCCTCGCGCATCGATCGCTTCCTCAATCCTGCCTCAGGCGACACCTATCAGGCCGATCGTGCGCTCGAGTCCTTCCTGCACGGCGGCTGGTTCGGCATAGGGCCGGGCGAGGGCACGGTGAAAGACGTGCTCCCCGACTCTCACACCGATTTCATCTTCGCCGTGACCGCGGAGGAATATGGACTGATCGCCTGCATGATCCTGCTGGCCCTGTTTGCTTTCATCGTGTTGCGCGGCCTCTCCAAGGCGTCGCAACAGCCGGACGGTTATATCCGCCTCGCTACTGCCGGCCTCGTGATGCTGTTCGGCTTCCAAGCCCTGATCAATATGGCGGTGAATGTCGGGCTGCTGCCCGCCAAGGGCATGACGCTGCCCTTCATCTCTTATGGTGGCTCCTCGCTCCTCGCCATGGCGCTCACCATGGGCTTCGCGCTCGGTCTCACGCGAAAGCGGCCGAAGACCGACCGGCTCGTCATCTCCGAGAAGGAAGTGCGCCCGCGGAGGCCCGCGCGCGTCAGAGGGCAACCGGCTTGAGCGAGCGTCCCATCCTTCTTGCTGCCGGGGGAACGGGCGGCCATCTGTTTCCCGCCGCCTCGCTCGCGCAAGAACTCAATCGCCGCAACATTCCGGTCGAGCTCGTAACCGATATCCGTGCCGAGAATTATGCCGGTGAGTTCCCCGCCCGCGCCATTCACCGTGTGCCGGCTGCGACGCTGACGAGCAAGTCGCCCTTCGCCGTCGCCGCCACCTTCTCCCGCCTCGGCGTCGGCTATTTCGGTGCGCTCAAACTTTTGCGCAAAATCCGTCCCCGCGCCGTGATCGGTTTCGGCGGCTATCCCACGCTGCCTCCGATCATCGCCGCGCGGACGCTGAGCATCCCGACCGCCATTCACGAGCAGAACGCGGTGATGGGCCGCGCCAATCGGCTACTTTCGCGTTTCGCCGACCAGGTCTTTGTCTCTTATATGCCGACGCGGTCGCTGCCGACCGCGCAGGCCACCAAGGCCGTGCTGACTGGAACGCCGGTGCGCGATGCGGTGCTCTCCCTCCGCGACGTTACTTACGCGCCGCCCGATATCTTGGGCCGCCTACTGATCCTCGTCTTCGGCGGCAGCCAAGGCGCGCGCTTTTTCTCCGAGATCATGCCTCAGGCGCTGCCGCGACTGCCTGAAGCGATGCGGAACCGCGTCACCCTGGTGCAGCAATGCCGCGAGGAAGATCTCTTCGAGGTGCGCGCTTCCTATAAGAGGGCCGGCATCGCCGCGCATCTCGCGCCGTTCTTCCGCGACCTCCCCGAGCGCATCGCGCAAAGCCATCTCGTCATCGCCCGCGCCGGCGCTTCGACCGTGGCCGAGCTGATGGCCATCGGCCGGCCCGCGATCCTCGTGCCGCTGCCCCACGCCCTCGATAACGATCAGCTGGAAAACGCCACCCGCCTGCAACAGGAAGGCGGCGGCTGGTGCCTCCGCCAGGCCGAGCTTTCCCCCGAAAAGCTCGCAAACGAGTTGGAACGTCTATTTAATTCCCCTGAGTTATTGGTAGACGCCGCGGCGCGTGCCAAAGCGCTTGCGCCGACGGATGCGGTGACTAAGCTCGCCGATCTCGCCGAGGGGCTTGCCAAGTAGAGCGCTGTTAGGAGTAAGCGTAGCGATGCATATGCCGGAGCCGGACAAGGTCGGCCTGTTTCATGTCGTCGGCATTGGCGGCATTGGCATGAGCGCGATCGCCGAGGTGATGCATACGCGCGGCTTCCACGTGCAAGGCAGCGACCTCAAAGACGGCGCCAATCTCGCCCGGCTTCGCGCCAAGGGCATCTCCTGCCTGATCGGCCACGACCCGTCGAATATCGACGGCGCTTGCTATCTCGTCATCTCGAGTGCGGTGAAGCCCGGCAATCCCGAATTCGAGGCCGCGCGGGAGCGCGGCATTCCCATCATCCGCCGCGCCGAGATGCTGGCCGAGTTGATGCGCCCTTGCGCCACCGTCTCCATCACCGGCACCCATGGCAAGACCACGACGACTTCGCTGATCGCCGACGTCTTCAAGGCGGCGCAACTCGATCCAACCGTCATCACCGGCGGCATCATCAATGCCTGGGGCAGCAATGCCCGTATCGGCAGAGGCAAGTGGATGGTGGTCGAGGCCGACGAATCCGACGGCACCTTCCTGAAGCTCCCCACCCAGATCGGCGTCATCACCAATATCGATCCCGAGCATATGGACTATTGGCCGTCGGTTGAGGCGCTGCATCTCGCCTTCAGCCAGTTCATCGAGGCGATCCCCTTCTACGGGCTCGCTGTCCCCTGCATCGATCATCCGGTGGTGCGGGAGCTTCTTGCCAAGCTCGGCGGCGCCGCGAACGGCCGCCGCACCGTGACCTATGGTGTCGCGCGCGACGCAGACATCAGGCTCATCAATCTGCGTCCCAACCATAACAGCATCACCTTCGACGCCGATCTCGGGCCCGGGGTGAAGGGCGGCGCGCGGAAACTCGAAGATCTCACCCTTCCAGTGCTTGGCCATTACAACGCGCTGAACGCGCTCGGCGCGCTCGCGGCCTCGATCGAAGCCGGCATCAGCGACGAGGTGATCCGCTCTGCATTCGCCTCGTTCTCCGGCGTGAAGCGGCGCTTTAGCCGCGCCGGAGATTGGCAAGGCGTCGCCGTCTATGACGATTATGCCCACCATCCAGTCGAGATCGCTGCCGTGCTTCGGGCTGCGCGCATGGCAGGCAACGGGCGCATCCTCGCCGTGCTGCAGCCGCACCGCTACACGCGGCTGCAATCGCTCTTCAACGAGTTCTCCGCCTGCCTCGACGACGCCGACATCGTTGTGGTGACGCCGGTCTATTCCGCCGGTGAAGCGCCGATCCCCGGCATCGACCGCGATGAGCTCGCCGCAAGTTTGCGCCGTCATGGTCACCCGCAGGTGATGACGGTTGAGGACGAGCAAGGCCTTGTCGAGACCATCGCCTCAATCGCCAAATCCGGGGATCTCGTCGTCGGCCTCGGCGCCGGCACCATCACCGACTGGATCAACGCGCTTCCTTCACGGCTCGCCAGTGAAGGACGCACGTGATGGCGCGCGATCTCTTGACCGAGCTCAACGCAGCGCTCCCCGAGCTTCGCGGCAAGCTGAAGCCGGGCGCGATGCTCGCCGACCTCACCTGGTTTCGCGTCGGCGGCCCTGCGGAAATTCTCTACAGCCCCGCCGACGAAGCCGACCTCGCTTATGTCGTGAAGACCATTCCGCAAGACATTCCGGTGACCGTGATCGGCCTCGGCTCCAATCTGCTGGTGCGTGACGGCGGCATCGAGGGCGTCGTCATCCGCCTCGGCAAGGGCTTCGGCGATATCGAGGTCGAGGACGGACAGCGTTTGCGTGCCGGCGCCGCGGTCCCCGACGTCAAGGTTGCGCGCGCCGCGGCCGATGCCGGTATCTCGGGCCTCTCCTTTTACCGCGGCATCCCCGGCTGCGTCGGCGGCGCGCTCCGCATGAATGGCGGCGCCCACGGCAAAGAGACCAAGGAAGTTGTGATTGAGGTTCGCGCCGTCGACTGCCAAGGCAATATCCATGTGCTCCCGGTCGACGAGCTGCACTACAGCTATCGCCATTGCGGTGCGCCGGAGGATTTCATCTTCACCGAGGCGCTGTTTCAGGGCGAGCCCGGCGAGCCTGAGAAGATCCTCGCGGAGATGGACGACATCGCCGTCTATCGCGAGAGCGCGCAGCCGATCAAGTCGCGGACCGGCGGTTCGACCTTCAAGAATCCGCCGGGCAAGAAAGCCTGGCAGTTGATCGACGCCGCGGGCTGTCGCGGCTTTCGCATCGGCGATGCTCATGTCTCCGAGATGCATTGCAACTTTCTCATCAACGACGCCAACGCCACGGGGGCTGAGATCGAAGAGCTCGGCGAGACGGTCCGAGCCCGGGTCAAGGAGACGAGCGGGGTCGACCTTGAATGGGAGATCAAGCGCCTCGGCGTGCCAGCGAAAGCCAATTCCTAAACGCCCCCGATTCAGCTAAGTCACTGATTCGAGGGATGATCTCATCCACAGGGGCGGTTAAATGCCAAAACCGACGCATATCGCCATGCTTATGGGGGGCTGGTCGTCTGAGCGGGAGGTCTCGCTCCGGTCCGGCGAGGCGTGCGCCGTAGCCCTCGAATCACAAGGGTTCCGGGTGACGCGTATCAATGTCGGCCGCGACGTCGGGCAGAAACTGGCCGAAGTGAAGCCTGATCTCTGCTTCAACGCGCTCCATGGCCGCTTCGGCGAAGATGGCTGCATCCAGGGCCTGCTCGAGACCATGGGTGTCCCCTATACCCATTCCGGCGTGCTCGCTTCGGCCCTCGCCATGCATAAAGAGCGGGCCAAGGCCGTGCTCCGTGAGGCGAAGGTTCCGGTCGCGGAAAGCCTGGTGATCAGCCGCCAGCAAGCGGCGCGGGCGCATGCCATGAAGCCCCCTTATGTGATCAAGCCGCCGGCCGAAGGCTCATCGGTTGGCGTCTATATCGTCCGCGAGGACCAGGCCCACCCGCCCCAGGAGCTGTCGTCCGCCGATTGGGACCTCGGCGAGGAGGTCATGGTCGAGCGTTACATCCCCGGCCGGGAGCTCACTTGCGCGGTGATGGGAGAGGAGGCTTTGGGGGTGATCGAGATCCGCCCCGCCCAAGGACTAACCTTCTACGATTACGATGCAAAATATGCCCCTGGCGGCTCCGAGCACATCCTTCCGGCGCCTCTTAAACCAAATGTTTACCAATTGGTACAGAAGCTGTCCCTAGCGGCTCATAGGGCACTGGGCTGCCGTGGGGTCAGTCGAACCGATTTCCGTTACGACGACCGCGAAAATGAGGGAATTGGGCTGGTTTGCTTGGAAATCAACACCCAGCCCGGCATGACGTCCACGTCT
Source organism: Methyloceanibacter sp. (assembly GCA_036559585.1). Classification (GTDB taxonomy): domain Bacteria; phylum Pseudomonadota; class Alphaproteobacteria; order Rhizobiales; family Methyloligellaceae; genus Methyloceanibacter. The sequence continues at coordinate 9,154 of DATBSU010000020.1, read as the reverse complement.
CTGGTGCCAGAGCTCGCGAATCACAGCGGCCGCTCCTTTGCTGAGCTGGTGCGCTGGATCGTGGAGGACGCTTCGTGCGAACGGTGAGGCCATTGCGGGGTGAGAGCTGGGACGGAGCGTCCGATCGCCTGCTTGCGCGCGCCATTGTGCCGTCGCGCCGGGGCCATCCGGTCGTGCTGGCCTCGCTGAAAGGGCGCCGCCATCCGAACCACAAAATGTCCCTGATCCCGTCGCGCAAGGCGATCTGGCCCGGGCTGACTCTGCTCTTCGTCCTCGCCGCCACCACCTACGGGCTCCTGGTCGGAGGGCAGGTCACATTCCTTTACGGTCAGGCGAGAGATGGCATCGAGGCGCTCGCTGTCGCTGCAGGCTTCGGCGTCAAGCAGACCGTCGTGCAAGGCCAGACGCATACCAGCGACGCGGAGATCAAGACTGCTCTCGCAGCCGGCCCCTCCACCATGATGCTCGACTTCGATACCGAGGCCGCCAAGGCTCGCCTCGAAGCCGTACCGTGGATCCGCCATGCCCAAGTGATGCGGCTGCTTCCGTCCACGCTGCAAGTCGTGATCGAGGAACGCGCGCCCTTCGCCGTCTGGCAGTCTGGCGGCAAGACCTATGTCGTTGACGAAGCCGGCACCATCCTGTCTCCGGCGGTGCGCGAAGCCTATGCCGAATTGCCGCTCGTCGTCGGCGAGGGCGCCGCGAAGAATGCGCCCGAGCTCTACGAGACGCTGAAACCCTATGACGAGCTGAAGCAACAGCTAATCGCCAGTGTCAGGGTTGGCGACCGCCGCTGGACGCTGAAGCTGAAATCCGGCGTCGAGATCCTGCTTCCGGACGACAATATCGCCGACGCGCTCAAGACCTATGCCAATGTCGAACGCAATCGCGGTCTGGTCGGCGACAATATCGCCGGCGTCGATTTACGTCTCGCCGATCGCGTCACCTTCAGGCTGCGCGATATCAAGGCCCCGCGCGCGATCGCAGTGCAGCCCGCAGCGCCTGAGGCGGACGAGATTCCAACCGCCGCGACCAAGGGCATGCCGCCGAAGCGCGCTTCCAAGGGGAGCACGTAAGCGACGATGGGAGACCGGGGGATGCGGCACGACATCGTAAATCGCAAGCGTCAGCGCTTCCTGACCGCGCTCGATGTGGGCTCGAGCAAAATCTCGTGCCTGATCGTGAAGCCTGCGGCTGCCCCCGATTGGCTCGAGGGCAAAGGCGATTCAATTCATTTCGAAGTGCTGGGTGTCGGCCATCAACGCGCCGAAGGCGTGAAGAGCGGGATGATCGCTCATCTCGACAGCGCCGAGCACGCCATCCGCGCCGCCGTCGATGAAGCCGAGCGCATGGCTGGCGTCACCGTCGACGATGTTATCGTGTCGGTCACCTCGGGTCGGCTGAAGAGCGAGAGTTTTTCCGCGAGCGTCGCCATCGCCAATGGCGCGGTGCGCGACGATGATATTTTGCGCATCCTCGCCGGTGGCCGCCAATATGCCGGCCGCGACAAGCGGAGCGTCCTACACGCGCTTCCGGTCGGCTATCGTCTCGACGACACCATCGGCATTCGCGATCCGCTCGGCATGTGCGGCGAGCGCCTCGGCATCGACGTCCATGCCGTGACCGCCGACGAAGTTGCCATCCGCAACATTATGCTCTGCATCGAGCGCTGCCATCTCGGCGTCGCCGGCCTGGTGGCTGCGCCCTATGCCAGCGCGCTCGCGGTGTTGAACTCGGACGAAGCCAAGCTCGGCGCGGCCTGCATCGATTTCGGCGCCGGCACCACCACGCTCTCGGTGTTCGCCGACAGTCATTGCATCCACACCGATGCCATCGCGATCGGCGGTAATTTCATCACCACCGACATCGCCCACGCTCTGGCAGCACCGCTGCAGCATGCCGAGCGGCTGAAGACGCTGCATGGCAGCGCCTTCGCCACGCCCTCCGACGAGCGCGAGATCATCACCTATCCATCCGTTGGCGATGCCTCGCAGCGGACCTTGAACCATATTGCCAAGGCGCAGCTCACCGCAATCATCCGGCCCCGCATCGAGCATATTCTCGATCTGATGCGCCGCCGCCTCGCCTCGAGCGGACAGGCTTCGGAGATGGCGCGCGCGCTGGTGCTCACCGGCGGCGCGAGCCAGCTCACCGGCCTCAGCGATCTTGCCTCGAACATGTTTGGCCGCCCGACCCGGCTCGGCCGTCCGCGCCAGATCAACGGCATGCCCGAAGGCGCATCCGCGCCGGGATTTGCCGCCGCGATGGGCGTGCTGATGCAATGGGCGTCGGGCGACGACAGGATCGGGTCCCGCGTCGAACAGCGAATTCTTGGCACCGGCACGGGCTACATCGCCCGCGTCGGCGACTGGTTACGAACGAATTTCTGAGTGCGGCTTCTCGAAAAGCGTCTCGAGTACGGGGGCTAAAGAAAATGAACCAAAGCAAAGATCGGAAGGCTGCCGCCATGACCATCAATCTCAAAGTTCCTGATCTCACAGAGCTCAAGCCACGCATCACCGTGTTCGGTGTCGGAGGCGCTGGCGGCAATGCCGTCAACAACATGATCGCCGCTGGACTCCGCGGCGTCGAATTCGTGGTGGCGAACACCGACGCTCAAGCGCTGATGAGTTCGAGCGCCGAACGCCGCATCCAGATGGGCACGCATGTGACCGAAGGCCTTGGCGCCGGGTCCAGGCCTGAGATCGGAGGCGCCGCTGCCGAAGAGGCCATCGCCGACATCAAGGCGCACCTGGCCGGCTCGCACATGGTGTTCATCACCGCCGGCATGGGCGGTGGCACCGGCACCGGTGCTGCACCCGTCATCGCGCGCGCCTCGCGCGAAGAGGGCATCCTCACCGTTGGCGTCGTCACCAAGCCGTTCCAGTTCGAAGGTCAGCGCCGCTTGCGTTCGGCCGAGATCGGCATCGCCGAGCTGCAGAAATATGTGGATACGCTGCTCGTAATCCCGAACCAGAATCTGTTCCGGGTCGCGAATGAGAAGACCACCTTTGCCGACGCCTTCGCCATGGCCGACGACGTGCTCCGCGCCGGCGTTGCCTGCATCACCGATCTGATGGTGAAGGAAGGCCTGATCAATCTCGACTTCGCCGACGTGCGCACCATCATGGCTGGCATGGGCAAGGCGATGATGGGCACCGGGGAAGCCTCCGGCGACCGCCGCGCCATCGAGGCTGCCGAGGCCGCCATTTCCAATCCGCTGCTCGATGACGTGTCGATGAAGGGCGCGAGCGGTCTGCTCGTCTCCATCACCGGCGGCAACGACCTGACGCTTTACGAAGTCGACGAGGCGGCGAGCCGCATCCGCGCCGAAGCTGATCCTGAAGCCAATATCATCGTCGGCGCCACCTTCGACGACGAGCTCGACGGCTCGATCCGCGTTTCGGTGGTGGCCACCGGGCTTGGTCTGCTTGGCGAGCAGGCGAGACCGATCGCCCATGACAAGACCTCGCTGAGCCAGCGGCTTGCAGGACTCGCACCCGTGCCGATGGCCCCACAGGAGCACGACTACATCGAACTCAAGCAGCCTGTTCCCCATAAGGACGATGCGAGCGAGGCTTCGGTCTGGCGTGCGCCCGGCAATGTGACCATCGAGCGGCGCCCTCCGGTGCAGAACACCGGGATTGCTCTGCCGCATAGCGTGGCGACGCAGCGTGCAGTGCCGCAAACGCCGAACTTCGTTCCGGCGCCGCCCACAAGCGCGCGCCGAGTCGTGCGGCGCATGCCAAACATTGAGGAGTTGCCGATCGTGGCCCAGAACGCGATCAAGGCTCAGTCAGGTGCAGCACCGGCCCGCGGCCTGCACGAGGAGAAGAAGCGCATCGGCTTTTTCGAGCGCCTGACCGGCGGTCGCCGCACCGAAGAAGCGGCGCCGGCGCCCAAGCGCGAGCCGGAATTCGGCCAAGCCAGCCTCGCCCCGGCTCCGAAGCCGCAAGTCGCGGCGGCAGCGCAAGTTCTGGCCGCGCCCAAGAGCCTCAAGATCGAGCGGCCGCGGAGCGAAGTGGGTATTGCCTCCGCCCCGAAGCGGCTCGAGACGCAGACCCGCGTCGTGGCCAACGATACCCGCCTCATGACGGACGAATCACTTGATTCGGATGATTTGGAGATTCCGGCCTTTTTGCGCAGGCGGGCAAACTAGAGGAAGGCAATAAGAGGTAACAATGGGCGCCGGGGAGGCCGAACAAGGGCGGAAAAGTGACGTTAATCAAGGCCTTACTTGGTTACTAAACCGGTAATACATTGAAAGAAACCGTGATTTGTCGGTACCGGAGGCCAGCGTTAAGGTTCTCCACAGATTGATCAGCTTGCCCAAAAAGACACAAAGAGGTCAAAGGCACGAAGATCAAGGGGGGCTCGGGGATCATAACCCGAGTCAGGGGAACTCAGAAGACGGTTTGGGGGCCAATGGGGGCCATGAAGGGATTTATCGGGGCACGTCAGACCACGCTTGCGAGCGAAATTGCCATTACCGGCATTGGAGTTCATAGCGGGGCGCCTGTTTCCATCATCCTTTACCCCGCGGATGGCGATACCGGCATTCGCTTCCTTCTCTCCAACGGCGAAAATGAAGGCATCGAGATTGCGGCCGACAGGCGCTGGGTCACGGGCGTTACGCTCTGTACCGTGATTGGTGACGGCAATGGCGCCTCGATTGCCACCGTCGAACATCTCCTCGCCGCGCTCCGCGGCCTTGGCGTCGATAATGCTCTGATCGAGATCGACAGCCCCGAAGTCCCGATCATGGATGGCAGCTCCGCCCGTTTCGTCGAGGCCATCGACGAGGTTGGGCTTGTCGAGCTTGAAGCGCCCCGCCGCTTCCTCAAGGTTCTGAAGCCGATTGTCGTGGAAGAGAACGGCGCCTATGGCGAGCTCACCCCCTATAATGGTTTCCATCTCGATGTCGAAATCGAGTTCGATACGCCGCTGATCGGCAAGCAGCGCCTCGAAATTGACCTCAATCCCGGCTCTTTCCGCCGCGAATTGTCCCGGGCCCGCACCTTCGGCTTCATGAAGGATGTGGAGCGGCTCTGGGCAGCCGGGCTGGCTCTCGGCGCCTCGCTCGAGAACACCATTGCCATCGGTGACGACCGCGTCATCAACCGCGAAGGCCTTCGTTATTCCGACGAGTTCGTGCGCCACAAAGCGCTCGATGCAGTCGGCGATCTTGCCCTTGCCGGCGCGCCCATCCTTGGCGCCTTCCGTTCGGTTCGTGGCGGTCACAGGCTGAACAGCCTCGTGCTCAAGGCCATGTTCGCCGATCCTGAGGCTTGGACGCTGGTCGAAGCTCCGCGGGCTGGCCGCGAAGTTCGCCATGCCGAGCTCAGCCACCGGCTGGCCGCCGTCAACTTCGCCGCCGAGCGGAGCTAGGCACCTCATAAGCTCATATGTGATTGCCCGCGTGTAGGCCTTTCGCCTGCGCGCGAAGGTGCACGTGCCAGGGGCGCTTAACCCAAGCCAAAATGGGCAAAAAAACACCATATTCCCCGCGTTGGTTGCTGCTAATCTGCCGTCTTGCCTGCAATCGGGCTCAAAGAGAGCCTTGGGGGACTGTTTTGAGGGGCACGATGCTCGGCCGGAATGTCATCAGCCTTGGCTTTGGCTCAGGCGTGCGCGCACTATGCCTTGGCTTGGCGTGCGGCCTGCTCTCGGCCTGCGGCTCCTTCACCAAGACCGACGAGATGATCTCAACCGACCCGCCGAACGTCATTTACAATCGGGCTGAAACGCTCCTCGACAAGCACAAATATGGCGATGCCGCCAAGGAATACGAGAAGGTCGACGTCAACCATCCTTATTCGCAGGAAGCCCGCCGGGCCATTGTTCTGGCGGCTTATGCGCATTACCAGGAGGGCAAATATGACGAGGCCATCTCCGCCGCTGACCGCTATTTGACTCTGCACCCCGGGACCAAGGAATCGGACATGGCGCAGAACATCATCGCCATGTCCTATTACGACCAGGTGCTGGATCCGAAGCGGGACCAGACCAATGCGCGAAAATCGCTCGAGGCCTATCAGACCTTGCTCCAGCGCTATCCCGATTCGCGCTACGTCGCCGACGCGCAGAACCGGGTCCGCGTCTTGCGCGATCTTTTGGCGGCGAGCGAGATGCAAGTCGGCCGCTTTTATCTCCGCCACGACAATTATCTCGCAGCCATTAATCGCTTCAAGACGGTCGTCACCAACTACCAAACCACCGAGCAGATCGAGGAGGCCTTGTCGCGGCTGACCGAGGCCTATATGGCGTTGGGGATCATCAACGAGGCTCAAACCGCAGCCGCCGTCCTCGGCCACAATTTTCCGGACAGCAAGTGGTATCAGAACGCCTACTCGCTCCTGCAGAAGAGCGGCATCCAGCCGCAGCAGCACGAAGATTCGTGGATCACTCAGACCTACAAGGGCGACGGCAAACCCGCCTGATCACGCTGCCATGTTAGCTGCCCTGTCGATCCGCGATATCGTTCTGATCGACAAGCTCGATCTCGAATTCGGTTCCGGCCTGTCGGCGCTGACCGGCGAGACCGGCGCCGGCAAATCCATCCTGCTCGATGCGCTCGCGCTTGCCCTTGGCGGCAGGGGCGATGCCTCCCTGGTGCGAAAGGGCGCCGCCCAAGGCCAGGTGACCGCGATCTTCGAGCCGGAGTCGTCCCATCCTGTGTTCGCTCTCCTCACGGAAAATGGCCTCGAGGCGGAAGGGGCGGTGATCCTCAGGCGCGTGCAGAGCGCCGACGGCCGCACCCGCGCCTTCGTCAACGATGTCAGCGTCGGCGTACAGCTCTTGCGCCAGCTCGGCCAGGCGCTGGTCGAGATCCATGGCCAGCACGACGATCGCGCTTTGATCGATCCGTCTGGCCATCGCGAGCTGGTCGATGCCTTCGCCGGGCTTGGCGATGCGGCCGGGAACGTCGAGTCGCTGTGGGACCGCTGGAAAGCGGCAAACGCCGAACGGAGCCGTTACGAGGCCGGCATCGCGGCCACGCGCGCCAATGCCGACTATCTGGCACACACGCTCGAAGAGCTCCGGACGCTGGCGCCCGAGGGTGGCGAGGAGGAAGCGCTCGCGGCAAAGCGCCAGCTGATGATGAATTCAGAGAAGATCGCGGCCGAGCTCAACGAGGCGCTCGACGCGCTGCAAGGCGAGGGGACGGCACAAGCGAGGCTTGGCGCGGCGCTTCGGCGGATCGAGCGTCAGGCGCCGTTGGCTCAATCGCTGCTCGGGCCCGTCGCCGAAGCGCTTGAACATGTGCTGGGCGAAACGGAATCCGCTCGGGCCACCATCGAGCAGGCTCTGGCCGCGACCGCCTTCGAGCCCAAGGATTTGGAGCGTGCCGAGGAGCGGCTGTTCGCGCTCAGAGCTGCCGCCCGGAAGCACAAAGTGAAAGTGGATGATCTGCCAGCGCTAATGCAAAAGCTCGAAGCCGATTTCGTCGCCCTCGATCAGAGCGAAGGGCGCCTCGCCGAGCTCACCAAACATGCGAAAGAGGCCCGCGAGGCTTACGAAGCCGCTGCCTTGAAATTAAGCGAGGCAAGGAAGCAAGCTGCCGCCAAGCTCGATAAGGAAATCGCGGCCGAACTCGCCCCTCTGAAACTTGAGCGCGCGAGGCTGATCACCAAGATCGAAACCGTTCCCTTCGATGAGGGCGGACCCTCCGGCATCGACCGCGTCGCCTTCTGGGTGCAGACCAATCCCGGCACCGAGCCCGGGCCTTTGATGAAAGTGGCCTCCGGCGGCGAGCTGGCCCGGCTCATCCTGGCGCTGAAAGTCGTGCTTGCCGCGCGCGGCTCGGCGCCAACCTTGATCTTCGATGAGGCCGATGCTGGAGTAGGGGGCGCCACCGCCGCCGCCGTGGGTGAGCGGCTCGCGAGATTGGCGGCCAAGGTCCAGGTACTGGCCGTGACCCATGCGCCGCAAGTCGCCGCAATCGCCACCGGTCATATGCTGATCTCCAAGGAGCCGGTCCGCGGTCCCGAGGGTGAGGCCATGGCCACGCGCGTGGTCTCTCTTGAAGGGGAGCACCGCCGCGAGGAGATCGCTCGCATGCTCGCCGGCCAGACTGTCACCGATGAGGCCCGCGCCGCCGCCGAGCGGCTGATGGGGCGCCGCTCCGCATGAAGAAGACCAAGGGCAAGGCGAAGGGCGCACCCGAGCCGACGCCGGTCGAAGCGCTCGACGAGGCAGCCGCAGCGTCCGAGCTCGAACGTCTTGCCGCCGAGATCGCCCATCACGATGTGCTCTATTACCGGCAGGACGACCCGGAAATTTCCGACGCCGTGTATGATGCTCTCCGCGCGCGCAACATCGAGATCGAGGAGCGCTTTCCGCATCTCGTGCGAGACGACAGTCCGTCGCTCCGTGTCGGCGCCGCACCCGTCGAGACCTTTTCTAAGGTCATCCACGCCGTGCAGATGCTCTCGCTCGGCAATGTGTTCGATGACGAGGGTGTCCGCGATTTCCTCGATCGCGTCTGCCGCTTCCTCGGGCTAGAGAGTGCTGAGGGCCTAGCCTTCACGGCCGAGCCCAAGATCGATGGGCTCTCGATCACTCTCCGCTACGAAGGCGGTAAGCTCGTGCAAGCCGCCACCCGCGGCGACGGCTACGAAGGCGAAAACGTCACCGCCAATGTCCGCACCATCAAGGACATCCCGAAAGCCATCAAAGCGCGGAGCTTCCCCGATCCCTTCGAGGTGCGGGGCGAAATCTATATGAGCCGCACCGCCTTTCAGCGCCTCAATGACGATCAGGCCTCGCGCGGCGAGCGCACCTTCGCCAATCCCCGCAACGCCGCGGCGGGCTCGCTCCGCCAGCTCGATTCCGCGATCACCGCCTCGCGGCCCTTGCAGTTCTTCGCCTATGGCTGGGGCGAGGCGGCTGAGCTCCCAGCGGAGACCCAATGGGGCGTCTACGAGGCCATGCACAAATGGGGCTTCCCGCTCAACCCGCTGGCTCGCCTCACCCATAGCTTCGAGCAAATGCTTGAGACCTATCGCGAAATTGAGTCGGGCCGCGCCTGCCTCGACTACGACATTGACGGCGTCGTCTATAAGCTCGACCGCCTCGATTTGCAGGAACGTCTCGGTTTCGTCTCGCGCTCGCCGCGCTTCGCCATCGCGCATAAATTCCCGGCCGAGAAGGC
>DATBSU010000019.1:0-4099 GCA_036559585.1 Methyloceanibacter sp. | reverse complement strand
CGGGACGCAGGCCTGGCGAACTCCGCCTCGTAATACCAGGCACCGCCTTTGGCCACGCGCCGCGCACAATCGCCGCCGCGCGGGGATGCATCGGCCGGCGCGCCGGTATGGCTCGGATTCCAGCAATCTTCGGTCCACTCGAACACGTTGCCTTCCATGTCTTCTAAGCCATAAGGATTGGCCGGGAACGAGCCGGCCTCGACGGTCTTGCCTTCATAGGTGCCGCGGCCCTTGTTGCCGGCAAACAGGCTCGCATCGAAATTGGCTTGAGTCGGCGCCAGATTTTCGCCGCCGGCAAAGGGCGTATTGGTGCCGCCGCGCGCCGCATATTCCCACTCGGCCTCCGACAGAAGCCGATAAGGCTTGCCGGTCTTCTGCCGGAGATACTCGACATAGGCCTTGGCGTCGTCGAACGAGACATAGATCACCGGGCGCCGTCCCTTGCCCCAGCCTGCATCTTGCGGCTGATATTTGTTGCAGCCGCCTTCGAGCGCGCAACTCTCCCAATCGTCGAACGTCACCTCGAACTTTGAGACCGCGAGCGGCGCGGCGACAGTCACGTCGTGCTGCGGCTCCTCTTCTTTCTTATGTCCCTTCTCGCCTTTGCCCGCACCCATGACGAAGCGTCCGGCGGGCAACGCCACCATGTCGGGACAGCTCTCGCAATCCTTGAAGGTCTCGCCCACGGAATGTTCTGACGGACCCGGCGCGACGACACCTCCGCCGCCAGGTTTCGGCAGCACCGGAATCCCGGCAACCTTGGTCGCGCGCAACACGGCGAGCAGCGTTGGCGTGATTTGCCCGTCCGGGCTCAGGCCTGCCTTGGACTGGAACCTCTTGATGGCCTCGGCGAGAATCTCGTCGCCGGCGCCCCGCGTCGTCTCGTTAAGAAAACCGAGCTGCTGCAGCGCGGCTTTTGCCTCGGCGATCGACGCCTTGTCGTTCACAACCGTCTCTGGAGAGAGCGCGGGCCCGCCCTCGCCGCACCCTGTCGGATCGAGGCAAATTTTCGGCGAGCCGCCCCGCGTCGTGATCTCCGGCACCTGACTGCCTTGCGAGGCGATGCGCACATCTTGCGCGGTCTGGTCGAGCAGGTCGCGGAAATAGAGCTTCGGGTGCTCGTTGAAATTCCTGAGCAACGAGGTCGCGAACGGCGAATGGCCGCCGGCATCGCCATCCGCCGCGAGTTTCCCCGACAGAGTGGCGTTGGCGATCAGCAGCGAACGGTCGTCCTCAGTGAGCCGCGAGAATCCTCTGAAGCCGCTTCCCTCGCCCGCGCCGCGCGTCGGGCATTGCGGGAATGGATTGTTGCGGCAGGCATCGAGCAACACGATCTGTTGCGGCGCGGGCGACGCGGCCGCAAATAATTTGTCGAGCTCGACGCTCCTGAGCGATTTCTTGTCCTTGCAGTCGATCTCCATGTCGGTCGGCGCCACCACGTTCTTACCGTCGACCTCCATGCCGTGGCCGGCATAATAGACCAGCGCCACCTCCGCGCCTTGCGCTTCACGCTCGAAACTCTCCAACGCATCAAGCAGATCAGCGCGATCGAGATTGTAATGCTCGGAGACCTCGAAGCCGTGATCTTTCAGCGTCGCAGCAATCGCCTTGGCGTCGGGCACCGGATTGGCCAGGCTGGAGAGATGCTGGTAATCGCTCATGCCGATGATCAGCGCCACGCGCTTGCCTTCTGCGGCGAGCGGCACGCAAAGGCTCGCATAGAGAAGCGCGGCGAGAGCGACGATGCGGACCATGCTTCTTGCCTCTCCTGGCGGGAAACCGGCGGAAATCTAGCACCGCGCGCCGCTTCCGCCCAGAAGCGGCTTTGCGCTCTTGACAGAGAAACTGCTTTGGTCAATACTTAACCTAATGGTTAAGTTTCAAGACGCCGAGCTCGACCGCACCTTCGCTGCGCTCTCCGACCCTACGCGGCGGGCGCTGCTGGCGAGGCTCGAGACGGATCCGGGACTTTCGGTGAGCGAGTTGGCGCGGCCGTTTCCGGTGTCGCTGCCGGCGATCATGAAACATCTCAATGTGCTTGCCGACGCGGGGCTGATCGAGCGGCACAAGACCGGACGCACCGTGGCGTGCGAACTTCGCGCCGAACCGATGCAGGAGGCCATGGACTGGCTCAATACGTATCAGCGTTTTTGGGTGGAACGATTAGATCGTCTCGCCGCTTTTGTAGAGGAGAAATCATGCAAGCCGAAGCCAAACTCGCCCAGAAGCCAAGCCTCACCATCAGGCGCCACTTCAACGCGTCCCCGAGCAAACTCTACGCGGCCTGGACGGACCCGAAACAAATAGCGAAGTGGATGGGCCCGGAGGGCATCGACGCCCTCCATTCCGAGGCGGATCCCCGCGTCGGTGGCCGTTACCGCTTCGTCATGAAGGGAACCGACGGCGAGGAGCACGATGTCAGCGGCACCTATCGCGAAGTCGTCCCGGGCGAGAAACTTGTCTTCACCTGGGCGTGGCGCACCACGCCCGAGCGCGAGTCGCTTGTCACCGTCACCTTCAAGCCGGATGACGGCGGCTCGCTCATGACGCTCACCCACGAGCAATTCTTCGATGAGGCGGCGCGCGACCGCCATAACGCAGGATGGAGCACCTGCTTCAACAAGCTCGAACGTTTTCTTTCGTAGAGGAGAGTGACATGGCGCAAGCAGCAGTCCAACCACGCAGCAACGATAATGTGCAATTGCGAGCGAGGCCCAGCCTCACCATCAAGCGCAACCTCAAGGCGCCCCCTGCGAAAATCTTCGCCGCCTGGACCGATCCCGCGAAGCTGCAGAAATGGTTCCTACCTGATGCCGACTCGGAGGTTTCACATGTTGACTTCGATGTGCGCGAAGGCGGCCGCTATTCGATCACGATCCGGCGCGGCGATGGCGAGCATAAACATGTGAGCGGCGTGTTCCGTGAGGTCCTGCCGAACGAGAAGCTGAGCTTCACCTGGGCCGGAGATTGCGGCGGGACGAAAGGCCCTGAGTCCCTCGTCACGGTACTAATCAAGCCTGACGGTCCAGGCTCCTTGCTCACACTCATTCACGAGCAAATCGCTGACGAGACGGCGCGCGACGGCTTCAACCGGGGCTGGACGAGCGTACTCGGCAGTCTCGCGACTTATCTTTCGTAATTTCAGTGAGAGGAGAGTAACATGGCACAAGCGGCAACTCAGATGCGGAACGAGGCTCAGGCGCAAAATCCTCGCGCGGAATTCCACGGCACATTCTGCTGGAATGAATTGATGACGCTCGACGAGAAGGCGGCGCAGCAATTCTACGCCAACACCATCGGCTGGAGCTTCGATCCGATGCCGATGGACTGGGGCACCTATTGGATCATCAAGCAAGGTGATAAGCGCGTCGGCGGCATGGTCGAGATGAAAGAGAAATGCCCCAGCATATCCGGCGATAGCTGGATGCCTTATCTCGCGGTCGACGACATCGATGCCCGCGCCAAAAAAGCGATTGCGGCAGGTGCCTCCTTCATCCGCGAACCCTTCGACGTGCCGGGTGTCGGCCGCATCGCCATCCTTCGCGAGCCTGGCGGGGCCGCGGTTGGCTGGATGACGCCCAATCCCAGCATGAGCTGACAGGGACGAATGATATGCAGCACCAGATCGTATCGCGCGAGGAATGGCTTGCTTCACGCAAAGCCTTCCTCGCCAAGGAGAAGGCGTTCACGCGCGCTCGCGACCAACTGAGCGCCGAACGGCGCGAGCTCCCTTGGGTCAAGCTCGACAAGACCTATGCCTTCGATACGCCCGAAGGCAAAAAGTTGCTCGCCGATCTATTCGCAGGGCGGAGCCAACTGATCGTCTATCACTTCATGCTCGGTCCCGATTGGATCGAGGGCTGCCCGAGTTGCTCCTATCTCGCCGATCATTTCGACGGCATGCTGCCGCATCTCGCTGAACGCGACGTGAGCTTCACGGCGATCTCGCGGGCTCCCCTTGCAGAAATCGAAGCCTATAAGCGCCGCATGGGCTGGCAGTTTCCTTGGGCCTCTTCCTCCGGCAACGATTTCAATTTCGACTTCGGTGTTTCTTTCCCGCTCGAAGATGGCCACGGCAGCGGCATCTACAATTTCGAAA
>DATBSU010000018.1:0-15172 GCA_036559585.1 Methyloceanibacter sp. | reverse complement strand
TTCATTCACCTGTCCGCCGCCGATCAGCTTCGCGGCACGCTCGACAAGCATTTCGCCGGACAACCCGGTCTAGTGCTGCTCGAGGTCGACGCCAATCGTCTCGGCGATGGATTGAAATGGGAGCCCTCGCGCGGAGGCTCTCTCTTCCCGCATCTTTATGCGTCGCTCGACCTTGCCGCCGTCATCTCCGTGATGAAATTGGAGGTGGACGACGACGGCTCGCACCTCTTGCCCGTCGAGGTGAGCGCATGAACGGGCTGTTCGACGTGGCACAAGCCTTCTTGCAGGCGCTCGATCCGGAGCGCGCGCATGAGCTTGCTGTTCGGAGCCTTGAGCTCGGCATCTATCCCCGATCTGGCCCCGACGATCCTCGTCTGGCCCAAGATCTATGGGGTTTGCATTTTCCCAACCCGATCGGCATGGCGGCGGGCTTCGACAAGGATGCGTGCGTTCCGGCTGCTTTGCTCGCGGCAGGTTTCGGCTTTGTCGAAGTGGGCACGCTGACGCCGCACCCGCAATCGGGGAATCCGCGCCCGCGCATTTTCCGCTCGAGCGCTGACGGCGCCATCATCAATCGGCTGGGCTTCAACAGCGAGGGCCACGATTCGGCGCTCGCCAAACTCTGGAACAGGCCGCAAGGCATCATCGGCATCAATCTCGGTGCCAACCGCGACAGCAAGGACCGCGCAGGCGACTATGTGCGCGGCATTGAGTGCCTCACCAGCATCGCCTCCTATTTCACTGTCAATATCTCCTCGCCCAATACGCCGGGCTTGCGCGACCTGCAGGCGCCTGAGGCGCTCGACGCTTTGCTGCAACGCGCACGCGCCGCGCTGAGATCCGTTGCGGTGGAAGGGAAATCGCCGCCGCTCCTCGTCAAGCTCGCGCCGGACCTCGCCGACGATGACCTTCCCGAAATTGTTCGCGTCATTGTCGCCAACAAGATCGATGGCATCATCGTGTCGAATACGACGCTTGCTCGCGATGGATTGAAGGATGCCGCATTCGCGCGGGAGGCCGGTGGCCTTTCGGGGCGCCCGCTCTTTGCCCGTTCGACCCGCATGCTTGCACATGTCTACCAGCTCGCGGAGGGGAAGCTTCCTCTCATTGGCGTCGGCGGTATTTCGTCAGGCGAGGACGCGCTCGCCAAGATCGAGGCCGGGGCGTCGTTGCTCCAGCTCTATACCGGACTCGTGTTCGAGGGCCTTGGCCTGGTCGGCCGCATCAAGCGGAGCTTGCTCGACGCAATCGAGCGCGCCAAGCTCGACAATCTCTCGCCGCTGATCGGTCGACGCGCTAGTGAATGGGCGGAGCGGCCATGACAATCACCATTTACCACAATCCGCGTTGCACCAAATCGCGCGAGACGCTTGCGCTGCTGAAACAGCACGGCATCGAGCCTCGGATCATTGAGTATCTGAAGGCGACGCCGAGCGCTCTGGAACTCAAGGGCATTGCGCGGAAGCTCGGACTCAAGCCGCGCGATATCGTCCGCGACACCGAAACCCGCTATGCCGAGCTTGGCCTGAAAGACCGGAAAGTCAGTGACGACGAACTGCTCGCGCTGATCTCGGCCAATCCGATCCTGCTGCAGCGGCCAATCGTTGTGAACGGCAACAAGGCGGCGATAGGACGCCCGCCGGAAAATGTGCTTTCTATCCTCTAGGCGCCGCGATTACGCGAATTGGCGTCGGCCACGTCGTGGCTTGTGCCGCGGCCCAACAGCTTGAAGACCCGCGCGATCAGCCAGACCGGGAACACGATCACCGCGCCGAGCAGGAAATAACGCAACGCCTTCTCGACCGCGGCAAAGCCCATGTCATAGATTCGCTCGAAAAGCCGGCGGATGCTGTCGATAATGTCGAACGGGCTGAAGCCGAGCGCGGCCAAGAGAACGCCCACAATAAGGGATAGGACCACGAGGCGGATCAGGACCAACGCCGGATTCCCGCCAAATATGCGTTCCATGTCTAGGTCTCCCTTATTTGTCGGGCGCGAATCCCGGATCGACCCTCTGGAGCAGAATTGGTGAAGCAGGCGGCGAAGGTCAAGCGGCAGTTGGAGGCGGAAGGCGAAGGCCGCCCGGGGCCGGTACTTGTCCCGCCTCTGCCCGAGCCCTTTGCTTCCTGGTTCGCGCGTCGTGGTTGGAGCCCGCATGCGCACCAATTGCAGCTACTCAAGCTCGCCGAGGACCGTCGCGATACGTTGCTGATCGCGCCGACCGGCGCCGGCAAGACGCTGGCCGGCTTCTTGCCGAGCCTGGTCGATCTTGCCGCGCGTCATCGGACCAAGCCTGCGCGGTCCATTCACACCCTTTATGTCTCGCCGCTGAAGGCGCTCGCGGTCGATATCGCGCGGAACCTTTCCGATCCCGTCGCCGAGATGAAACTCCCCATCACGCTCGAGACTCGCACCGGCGACACGCCGCCCTCACGACGCGCACATCAGCGCCAATTGCCCCCAGAGATTTTGCTGACCACGCCGGAGCAGATCGCGCTGATGCTGTCTCATCCTGATGCTGCGCATTTATTTGGGTCGCTCCGCATGGTGGTGCTGGACGAATTGCACGCGCTCGCCTCGAGCAAGCGTGGCGATCTGCTTAGCCTCGATCTGGCGCGGCTCCGCACCCTCTCGCCCGAGCTGACCGCGATCGGTCTTTCGGCGACGGTCGCGCGGCCGTCCGAGCTCGCCGCCTATCTTGTCTCCCAACAAGGCATCGAGACCACGCGCTTCGCCGAAGTAGTGGTTGCTTCCGCCGGCGCCAAGCCGGACATCACCATCCTTGACTCTGAAGCCGAGCTGCCTTGGGCCGGTCACTCCGCCCGTTACGCGCTTCCAGAAATCTACCAGGCGATCAAATCGCATCGCCTGTCGCTGATGTTCGTCAACACCCGCTCGCAAGCCGAGATGCTGTTCCACGCGCTGTGGCGCATGAACGACGACAATCTCCCCATCGCGCTGCATCACGGCTCGCTCGATGTCGGTCAGCGCCGCAAAGTCGAAGCCGCCATGGTCGCCGGCAAGCTCCGCGCCGTGGTCTGCACCTCGACGCTCGATCTTGGCATCGACTGGGGCGATGTCGATCTCGTCATCAATGTCGGCGCGCCGAAAGGCGCGAGCCGCTTGGCGCAACGTATCGGCCGCGCCAACCACAGACTCGATGAACCTTCCAAGGCGCTGCTCGTCCCCGCCAATCGCTTCGAGGTGATCGAGTGCCAGGCCGCGCTCGAAGCGGCGGAAGTCGGCGCGCAAGACACGCCGCCCTCGCGTCCGGGCGCGCTCGATGTGCTGGCCCAGCACGTGCTCGGCATGGCTTGCAGCGGACCCTTCTCAGCCGATGAGCTGTTCCGGGAGGTGACGAGTGCCGCACCCTACCAGGGGTTAACTCGCCACGTCTTTGATAAGATTGTACAATTTGTCGCAACCGGCGGCTATGCGCTTGCGAGCTACGATCGCTACGCCAAGCTGAAGCCAACCCCGGACGGCAAGCTTCGTTTGAGCCATCCGAGGCTCGCACGGCAATATCGTCTGAATGTCGGCACCATCGTCGAGGCGCCGATGCTGAAGGTGCGGCTCGCGCGCGGCCGCGGCGGCGAGCTGAAGCCGAAAAGCGTTCTCGTCGCGGGCCGCGTTCTCGGCGAGGTCGAGGAATGGTTCATCGAGCAGCTCGTGCCAGGCGACAGCTTCATCTTCGCAGGCGAAGTGCTCCGCTTCGAGGGCTTGCGCGAGATGGACGCCATCGTCACCCGCGCCAATTCCACTGAGCCGAAGATCCCGACCTATGACGGCGGCAAGTTTCCGCTCTCGACTCATCTTGCCTCCCGCGTGCGCGATCTGTTGGCTGTCGAAGACGCCTGGTCGCGTCTCCCGGCGCAAGTCTCCGATTGGCTCCGCCTTCAGGCCGAAATCTCCGTCGTTCCCGAAGCCAATGAGATGCTGGTTGAGACCTTCCCGCGCGGACAACGCTTCTATCTCGTCTGCTATCCTTTCGAGGGACGGCTCGCGCATCAAAGCCTCGGCATGTTGCTGACGCGGAGACTTGAGCGTGCTCACGCGCGGCCCCTCGGCTTCGTCGCCAATGAATATGCGCTCGCCGTTTGGGGACTCGGCGATATGGGCGCCATGATTGAAAACGGTCGACTCGATCTCGCCAAATTATTCGACAAGGATATGCTCGGCGACGATCTCGACGCCTGGCTCGCCGAGTCGAGCCTGATGAAGCGTTCGTTCAGGGTCTGCGCCACCATCTCCGGCCTGATCGAGCGCCGTCATCCTGGTCAAGAGAAGACGGGACGGCAGATGACCGTCTCCTCCGATCTCATCTACGACGTGCTTCGCCAGCACGAGCCTGACCATATTCTCCTCCAGGCTGCATGGGCCGATGCCGCTACCGGGATGCTCGACGTCGGCAGGCTAGGGGGTTTCTTGCAGCGCATTGTGGGTCGAATCAGGCATATTCGGCTGGAGCACGTTTCGCCGCTGGCGGTCCCGGTCATGCTCGAGATCGGCCGTGAAAGCGTCCCCGGCGAAGCGAGGGAAAGCCTGCTCCGCGAGACGGTGGAGGAGTTGCTGGCGGAGGTCATGCAGCATGCTGCGCGCAAACATTAATACCGGTACGGGTATGCCCGAGCTGCCTTCGGTCATTCTGCTCGCTCATCATGCGCTGAAGCCGCTCGCGGCCGGCGCCATCTACTGGGAAGCAGAGCAGACGCTGATCGTGGCCGATCTGCATCTCGAAAAGGGCGCAGCCTATGCTGCGAGGGGCAAGATGCTGCCGCCTTACGATAGCCGCACTACGCTTCGTGGGCTTGCCGCTCTGATCATGAACCTGGCGCCGTCCCGAATCGTGGCGCTTGGCGATAGTTTCCATACTAGCGAGGTTGCCACCCGACTCGGGATGGAAGACCGTGACGAGATTGCGCGCTTACAAGAGGGCCGAGAATGGTTCTGGATCACCGGCAACCACGACCCGGAATTGCCGCTGAGCATTGGCGGCATTGTCTGTGCCGCGCTCACCATCGCCGGCATCACGCTGCGTCATGAGCCGTCGCCTGACGCTGCGACGCCCGAGATCGCCGGCCACCTCCATCCAGCCGCGCGCATCGCGCGACGCGGTGAGGTGGTGAGGCGGAAATGCTTCGCCACCGACGGAAGTCGCATCGTGATGCCCGCTTTCGGCGCCTATACTGGCGGCCTCAACGTGCTTGATGAAGCGTTCACCGGGCTCTTTACCCGGCCGAGGCTCGAAGCCTGGATGATGGGCCGCTCCACCGTCTATCCGGTGCTGGCGCGCTCTCTGCTGCCCGACTGATCTCGCTCTAATCCCGCCGCCCGAAGATGGCCCAAGTGATCAGCCCGGCGACCGCCGCGATCACCACGGCGATCAGCCCATAGATAAAGGGATAGCGGAAGGCGAGCAGATAGACGATGCGCTCGAAGCCGACTTTATGCACTTGCAGCGTGCTGTCGTCTTGGCTCAGCAGCTTGCCATCGCGGAACAGATAAACTTGTGTCGTATAGGTCCCGATCGGGACACTGACCGGCAGGTCCACGCTGCCCCTGAACAGACTTCGCCCAATGAAGCTGATCGCATCGTCGGACTCCAAAAAGAGGCCGCGATCCTCTTTTAGCCGGATCAGACTTGAGCGAAACCGCGCTCTGTTCACCTCGTCGGTCGGCTCGGCGCCCAAATCGAGCTCCGCAAAACCAACTCCCAGTTTTTTCAGCGTCGCCTCCGGTGCAATGGCCCGAAGCGGCCGCGATGCCAGCACGGCGTAGAAACTGGGTGCGGACTGGAACACTTCCGACGGTCCGTTGACCCACAACCCTATCGTGCGTTCTTTCCGCCGCATCACCACCGGTTCGTCGGGACCGCGTACCACCATGATCACATCGTATTGCGTTTCGTCGATGGCCGGCACGCTGGTGAAATCGATGGCGCCGAACAGCACGATCTCGATCCCGGTGAAATTGGATTGGATCGCGATCTCCCGGGTGGAGATATCCGACTGCACCTGCTCTTGCGCCGGGGGATCGTCGGCACATGCGACGCCAATTGTCGCGAGCCAAAATGCCATGATCGCGGGAGCGCGCTTCATAGCTTGGTCCCCAGCGGCGTGAGGCTGTAGAGGTCATCCGGCGGTAGCACGAGATCGAACAAGATCCGGATAGCGACTGCGAGCACGATGAGTGCAAGCATGAGCCTGAGTTGCTCGCCCTTCAATTTCTGTCCGGCCTGCGCGCCGAAATGCCCTCCAACCACGCCGCCGGCAATCAGCAGCACCGCGAGCACAAGATCGAGCGTGTGGTTGAACGTGGCGTGCAGCAGCGTGACGATCGCCGTGATGAAGATGATCTGAAACAGCGAAGTTCCGATCACGATATTGGTCGGCATCCTTAGCAGATAGATCAGTGCCGGCACCATGACGAAGCCGCCGCCGACGCCGAGAAACGACGCCAGGAATCCGACCAGAGCGCCGATCAGGAGCGGCGGGATGGCGCTGATATAGAGACGCGAGCGCGGGAAGCGCATCTTGAACGGCAGCCCGTGAATCCAATTATGTTGGCCGGGCTTGCGCGGCCGGGCCGGGACCCCGGCTCTTGCTCTCTGAATCGCGCGAATGCTTTCCGCGAGCATCAGGCCGCCGATCACCCCGAGAAAGGCGACATAGGACAGCGAGATCATCAAGTCGGCTTGCCCCGCCTCCCGCAGCGCCCCAACGAGCCACACGCCGACGACCGCGCCCGCCAAGCCGCCAATGATCAGCACCGCGCCCATTTTGAGATCGATGTTGTCGCGGCGCCATTGCACCAGCGCGCCGGAGACTGAGGACGCGACAATTTGGTTGGCGCAAGTCGTCACTGCGATCGCCGGTGGGATGCCGGAGAACATTAAAAGTGGCGTCAGCAGGAAGCCGCCGCCGACGCCGAACATGCCTGAGAGAAAGCCGACTGCGGCTCCAAGACCCAGCATCACCAGCAGGTTGACGGAGATTTCGGCGATGGGCAGGTAGACTTGGAGCATTGGCTCGGATGAGGCCTTTGCGAATTTTTGATTCTACCCAAACTGTTCGCGCGCGAGCGGCCTGTCAACCCGAAGCCAGGTCTTAGGACCTCGATGCCGCAGACCGGAAACGACAGAAGCCAGAATTGAGATTCTGGCTTCCGGTTCGCTTCGATCTTGTGCTGACTTACGTCAGCTGGTGAGACGTTCGAGCTTGGTCACGAGAGGTATGCTGACCTCGCCGGTCTCGTCCAACCCGTTGCGCTGCTGAAATTTCTTGATGGCATCGCGGGTGCGATCGCCAAGATTGCCGTCTGGGGCTCCGACGTCATAGCCGAGCTTGTTCAGGAGACCTTGCGTGCGGCTGACCAACTCTCTGTTGGGGCTGTTGGCTTCGGCATGCCAGGTCGGTTGCTCGGTGACATCGTTCGCCTCCGCATTGACGGCGGCGGGCTTCCACGCCGCGACCGTCTTGTCGGCAACCGCCACAATCTGCGCAGGCATCTGCAATTTGACGAGGTCGCGATGCTTCACGGCTTCGGCATCGCCAGTGGCCGCGGCAAGCGCGAACCATTTATAGGCTTCCATCAGATTCTTGCGGGTGCCGAGCCCGTGCTCGGTGAGAATGCCGAGATTGTACTGACTGTCGGCAAGACCACGCTCGGCGGCTTCCGCAAACCACCGCGACGCCAGCACATAGTTCGGCCTCTCGTCCGTGCTTCCACTCACAGCCACGGCGAGATTGTGCATGGCCTTGACGTTGCCGAGCTCAGCGGCGCGGGCATACCAGTCGCGCGCCTTGACGTGATCCTTGGCAACGCCTTCGCCGCGCTCATAGAGCACGCCGAGGCGGTATTGCGCCGGTGCGAGCCCGGCCTTCGCCGCAAGAGTGAACCAGGCCGCGGCCTGGACGGCATCGCGAGCAACGCCTTCGCCTTGCGCATAGCGATAGCCGACAGTGTATTGCGCTTTCGCATCGCCATTCGCCGCCGCCGTGCGAAGCGCCAACGACCCGACGCCCTCAGGCGGAATCGGAATGTTGGTCTGGACTGTTTGAGCGCTGTCCTTCGGCAATGCCGGGACATCCTGCGGCTCCACGATCGTGACAGTGACGCCCGGCGCCAACACAGCGCCGTCATCTGTCTTTAACGAAGCCCGCTGCACCAACGGCGCTATCTCAGGATTGGCACTGCCGGTGCGCACCGGTGCGGTCTTGGCGATCTCAGTCGTGGCAGGCTCGGTGTTCGGCGCAAGCACCCGCTCCGGCGCCGCGACCGCCGCATTGGCGGCTGTCGCAGCGTCCTTAGGCATGTCCACCTCGACATCTCCGACCGTGACGGGCGGTGCAATGTCCAATTCTCCCGTCGATGGCGGCTGCGTCCCATGGGGCTTCGCCTTCACTGGCGGAACCTCGGATTGGCCTGAACGGTCGGGCGTGACCGTGCCGCCTGCCGGCGCACCCGGCGGAACCGTGGCTGCAGGAGCCGGCTCGCTGTGCTCGGCAGCTGGCGGCGTCGCCTGCGGCTGAGCCTCCGGCTTTGATTTGAGGCGCCCATAGAAGAGAGCAGCGCTGATCAAGAGCAGAACCGCGGCGAGAATGATCAGGAGCGGGCGCTTGCGACGTCCCTGGGGTTCGAGCGGCGCCACAATGTTGGAGGCGCTGGCGCGTCCCGACTTCCACGACTTGCCGCTATTGCGTTCCTCGGCTTTGGCTGCCGCCGCCTGCGCGGCGCGCCGGGCTGCCGCTACGAAATCATCGCCTGCATCGAACTCAGCGTCCTGCACTTCGGCGGGGCCCGTCTCCTCGGACCCCTTGGCGCGGTCTTTCGGAGTCGGTTTCGCATCCTTCTTCTGGAAATCCGGTAACGCGGCGCCAAGCCGGCTCCGCAGCGAGTTCTCTTTGCGCAAGACCGGCTTCTCGGCGGTCTCGGCCACGGGTTCAGCGTTTTCGATCTTCGCTTCCGTGAGGCATGCTTCGGCAGCCTTCCGTTCGGCTTGCGGTGGAGGGGCAGCAGGCATCGGCTGGGGTGCAATCGCCGGCGCAGGCCGCGTGCTCTTCTCGACCTGTTGCACCAATTGCTGCAGAGATTTGTGAACCGCGCTCATAGTGTCGGCAAGGCGGTCGTCAGTAGCCTGTCCCCGCTCGTTCATCGCCACGATATCGCGGTGAATTGCCTCGAGCCGCTCGGCCGCGCTGGGTCTCGTCTCGGCGCCGGAGAGGCGGAAGGCCTCGGCCGCTGCTCTGGTCGCGACCTGCTCGATCTGAGAGGGCGTCTCCTCGAAGCGGGCAATGATCCGGTTCAGCTGCGCTTCGATGCTGCCGATCCGGGCGAGGTCCTGCTCGGCTCGATTAAGTTGTTGTCCCATATCGCCAATCTGCCGCTCCAGGGTTTCCAGATTGTCGCGCTTCACGGTCTCGCTCAGCGCCGCCTCGAATCTGCTTGCGATCTCGTCCATCTTCGCGTTGAGCGCTTCGAGCGCGGTCGCGGGCATCGCCGTTTCGATCGAATGTTCGAGCCGGTGCGCCGTGGCGATCAGGCGCTTGTCGAGTTCGGCCTCGTCCTGCTCCAGCATCGGCATCAGCGGCATCTGGCTGCGCGGCGCCGCGTAGCCGAAATCCGGGAAAGCGCTCTCAGGAGTGCTTTCGACAGCGGAAGGTCTTGGCGTCGCGCCGAGCCCCGCGGCGGCTGAAAGCGTCTTGCCGAGCTCAGCGAATTCATCGACCTCGGTCGAGATCCGGCTTGAACTGTCGAAGGTCTTGGCGAGGTCGCTGACTTGCGAGTGCAACCGCGCCAAAGTTTCGGCCTGCTCGGGTGTCGCGGAAGGCGAGGCTTGTCCGGTCGAATGCGAAAGCTGATCGAGCCGGGCATGGAGATCGTCCAGCGCCTGGCTATAGCGCTGTTCGCTCTCCTCGACCCGTCGGAGGAGCCGCCGGAGCAGGCTCTCGACGGTCGCCTGGTCCATCGCGCCGGAGCCGAGAGCGAAATCGCCGCCCGTGAAGCCGGATTGTCTATTGGGTTCTGAAGCCATACCGTTGCTCTCGGGGGTGACGCTCTCGTCAACGGCGCCAAATGCTCGCGGAATCGGCCGGACGAGACACGACCGAACGGTCGAGACCACGGTGGCAAGTCAGGGTAAATTTTGGGTTAAGCTGCGCCCTGGGCTGAAACAAAAAGGGCGCTAACGTGCCTGTTTCCCGGTCTCGCAGTACCTTCAAGCGCGGTAACCGGACCGGCGGGCTCCAGTTGAGGGAGGTACCCATGTGGAAGACGATTCTCACTCAAGCCTTCGCCACACTCTTGCTGATGACGCTAGCCGCGCCCGCAAGCCAAGCCGGCGATGCACCAGGCCGCTATTCACTCACCCCTGTTGGCGGATCCCTCGTGCGCCTCGATAGCGCCACGGGCGCCATGTCGATCTGCGGGTCGAAGGAGGGGAGCTTTGTCTGCGAAGCCGTTGCCGACGACGCTCTCGCGATGAAGCACGAAATCTACCGACTGGCTGAGGAAAACGAGGCCATGCGGCTCAGGCTCCTCAACTTGGAAGCGGCGCTCAGCGCGGCGAAGGCTGAAAGCGAAATTGCCACGCCACCGTCGACCCCCGGCGCGGGGATCCAGGTTCCGCAGCTTGACCTGGACAAGGTCGCCGAGCTGGCGTCGAGAATTCTGGAACGCTTCGAGGATATGGTGCGTTCGCTAAAGCAGGAGGAAGCGGCGAAGGAGCTTTAGCCGTTACGGAAATGGGTCGCGATCGGATGCAGCATGGCTGAATTCGTGCAGGCCAATCACATGCTAACGGTCGAGACCGGCGGCAAGGGTTTCTACGAGATCACGGGCGAGGTCGCGCAGTGGCTCGAGGCGTTCGGCGCCGATGCCGGCTTGGTGACGGTCTTTGTGTGTCACACCTCGGCCTCGCTCACCATCCAAGAGAATGCCGATCCGAATGTCCGGCTCGACTTGCTGGTCGCGCTCGATGCTCTCGCGCCTGAAGACCGGGCTTACGCGCACCAGGAGGAGGGCCCCGACGATATGCCGAGCCATATCAAATCGATGCTCACCTCGGTCTCGATCGGGATTCCTGTTAATGACGGCAAGATGGTGCTGGGCGCCTGGCAAGGCATTTATTTGATCGAGCATCGCTCGATTGCTCATCGCAGGAATATCTCGCTGTCTTTCATCGGTCACTGCGCCTAGACGTCTTTCTTCACGAAACCATTCGTCGCTGCGATCAACTCATGCACGATGCCGGCTTCGGTCATGGCGTGGCCGGCGTCGGCGACAATGCGCAATTTCGCTTCAGGCCAGGCGCGGGAAAGATCGTAGGCGATCTTCGCCGGCGTCACCACGTCGTAGCGGCCATGCACGATAACGCCGGGGATGTTATGCAGTCGATGCGCGTTGGCGATCAGTTGATCGTCGCTATCGAAAAATCCGCGATTGACGAAATAGTGGCACTCGATACGCGCAAACGCGAGCGCGTAGTGATCTTCGGAAAACCGCATCACGCGCTCGGCATCCGGAAGCAATGACAGGGTCTTGCCTTCCCATGCGCTCCAGGCCCGCGCGGCCTCGAGCTGGATGTC
The DNA here is from genome assembly GCA_036559585.1 of Methyloceanibacter sp. Classification (GTDB taxonomy): domain Bacteria; phylum Pseudomonadota; class Alphaproteobacteria; order Rhizobiales; family Methyloligellaceae; genus Methyloceanibacter. The sequence continues at coordinate 3,587 of DATBSU010000018.1, read as the reverse complement.
CATATCGGGCGAGGTCAGCCGCCGGTGATAGGCCGCGATCATATCGCCGCGCTCCAACACGGGGATGGGCCGCAGATAGTCGTCGAAGGCTTCAGGATAGATCCAACTACAGCCGTCTTGATAGAACCACTCGAGCTCGGCGCGTCGCAAGGTGAAGATGCCGCGCAGCACAAGTTCGCTGACGCGGTCTGGATGGGTCTCGGCGTAGGCCAGCGCCAGTGTCGATCCCCACGAGCCGCCGAACACTTGCCAGCGCTCAATGTGGAGATGCATCCGCAAGCGCTCGAGATCGCCGACCAGATCCCACGTCGTGTTCTCCTCGAGTGAGGCATAGGGCGTCGACCGGCCGCAGCCTCTCTGGTCGAGCAACACAATTCTGTAGCGCTCTGGATCGTGAAGGCGGCGCATCAGCGGTGTCGAGCCGCCTCCCGGACCGCCATGCAGCAGCACCGCAGGCTTGCCGTTCGGATTGCCGCATTCCTCGAAATAGATCTCGTGCAGTTCCGAGACTTTGAGTCGCCCCGTCTTATAGGGAACGATCTCCGGGTAGAGTCCGTGTCGCGGCGGTTGTGTCTGGTCGTTCATGAATCTCGATGCTTGTTCACGCTCACGCTAGAAGTCAATTGCTCGGTGCAGCGATGCGCCGCTGCGCGCGGTCATAGATGGCTTCGCCAGCGGGATCGCGCAAATCTTCGAAATAGGATTCCTCCGCCGATTGCAAGCCGGGTCCGAACAGACTACCGGCGACGCCCGCTGCCGCGCTCAAGCTCGCGCCGATCAAAGAAGCGAGCGGCGCCTGGAGCGGACCGGTTCCCGCCAAGCCGCCGATAAAGGCATCGAGCACCATGACGGCAAAACCGGTTCCCATCGCCACGATAGCGCCGAGCTTGGTAAATCGCCCCCACCAGATCGCCAGCACCAGGACCGGGAAGAAAGTCGCGCCGGCGAAGGCGAAAGCTGCGATCGCGGCACGGAGCAGATCGATGTCGGCGAACATGAGAAACACGCAAGCTGCGATGCCGACAGCACCGATTGCGACCCAGGCCATGGTCAAACGCGGCAACGCGCCGCTGCGGTCGACGATACGGATGATGTCTTCGGCAACGCTCCCGCCGATGGTGAAGAGGTGATTGGAGGCGGCCGCGATCGCCACGCCCATTCCGCCGGCCGCCATCAGTAACGTGCAGACGAAGGGAAGATTGGCCGCCATGGGGAGCACGAGCGCAATCGCGTCGCGCGCGACGAAAAGTTCGGAGCCGCTAACCGTTCCGTCGCCATTCGCATCTCTGACGAAGCCGAGTCCGGTCGCGTTCAATTGCGAGAGCCAGCCCGGCGCGCTGGAGCCGGATTGCGCGAGGTCCTGGAGCATCAGGGTTTTAGCGAAGGCGGCGAGACACGGCGCCGTCATGGCGAAGATTGAGACGAACAACACCGCCCAGCCACCCGATCGGCGCTGATCGGAGGTGCTTGGGGTCACGCCGCTTCGCGTGAGCAGACTTGGCAGCGACGCAGTGCCAATCACAAGGCAGAGAAAAAGCGCGACCATGTCGATGGGGCCGATCATGCCGAAAGCTTGCAGAAAAGGCTTCGCACTTGCGCTCGGCTGCGCAATTGGTAGGGCTTGGCCGAAAGGCAGTGTCTGTGCCGGTCCCAGTCCAAGAATCGATTCCAAATTCTGTAAGGACGGGAACGTCTCACCATAGGTCAATTGCGGCGCCGGCAGATTGGTCACCAGCACGGCAACCACGGTGAGCGGAACTCCGATGCCGATCGCGCCAACGATAAAGCCGACGCTGCCGCTCCACGTCACCGAGCGCATGCCGCCAAATAGGGCAATGGCCGCGATGACGACGGCAATCGTGATCAGCGCAACGCCTTCGGAGAAGGGCAGGAACAGGGCAGCGACCACGCTAGCCGCTTTCAACTCCGCCACCAGCAACATCGCCGTCGGTGGAATGAGAAGCAGAGATGCCATGATCCTGACCGACCGCGAGCGAAAGCGGTGGCCGAGAAAGCTCGGCAAAGTATAGGCGCCGGATTTGCGCAAGAACGGGGTGAACAGGACGGTAGCGGCGAACAGCCCTACCGCCCAGGCAAGACCGATGGCGAGCGCATCGAAGCCGAGCAAATAGGTGGTTCCCGTATAGGCAAAATAGCCGGTGCCGCCGGCAGCGACCGTCGCCAGCACGAATCCGTTGAACACCGGCGGCACGCGCCGGCCCGAAACGAAATAGTCGTCGATATCGAGCGTGTGCGCCGCCGCGGCGATGATGACATAAAGTGCGAGCGGTAGAAGCAACATGCCGTAAGCCAGCCACAGCCTCGCCGCGCCAAGCTGTTCGCTCAACGCCACCATGATTATGAGCGAAACGAACGCGCTGGTGATGATGCCGTAATAGGCCCCGAGATGCGGGTTCGGGATTCGGAGATGGCTCGGGCGGGTCATGCCGTGTCCTCGCTCTCACCCTCTTCGCGCCTGAGATCGAGGCGGTCTTGGTGCTTCACGAACAAGAACGCGGCGACGATGATGGCGATGAACAGACCTTGCGCGGCGAGATAGAAACCGAGCGGAAAGTGCAGGAAGCCGAACCGATTGAGCAACGGCGCGACCAGCATCGTCCCAATCACCACCAGGATGACGCCGACGAGACTCGCAGCGCCCAGGATGAGCGTCTGCCGTTGATGCCGATCTGTCTGCTCCGGCTCGGTCACCGATGCCCCTCCCCGCGCGGACAGCATGCTAGTGCAGGACCACGAAAAGTGGGAACGTGTTTTCCCGGCAGATCATGCTGGAATGAAGGCTGAAACATGGGGAGGTGCTGATGCTGAAGGAGTTCAAGGAATTTGCCCTGCGCGGCAACGTGGTCGATATGGCGATCGGCATTGTCATTGGCGCGGCCTTCTCCACCATCGTCAAATCACTGGTGGATGACATCATCATGCCACCCGTCGGTGTGGTGACTGGCGGCGTCGATTTCTCCAACATCTTTATCCCCCTGAATGGCGCGGACTACGCCAGCTTGGCGCAAGCGAGGCAGGCCGGAGCGCCAACCCTCAATGTTGGCCTCTTCATCAATAATGTGATCGCCTTCTTAATCGTGGCCTTCGTCCTCTTCATGGCGGTCAAAGCCATGAACCAGCTTCGCCGCAAGCAGGAGCAGGAGCCCGCCAGCGAGCCGCCGCCGTCGCGCGAGGTACAGCTGCTCGAGGAAATCCGCGACGCCTTGGTGGCTCGGAAATAGCGGCGGGAGCTCGGTTGGGAGATTATCGGTCACTCTAAGCGGCGGCCGCCGTGGAATGATTTTTCGTGAACTCTCACCCGGACGCTATGTTAGTAGCGTGAGTGACCGGTATAGAAAATAAATTCTCCCAATGCGGCTTTATAGAAACCATATTGCTCCTATTTCATCCCGGCAGCTTTAATAGGGAATGGTTTTTCGCTACATTCAAAGGGTTTCAGCGCCTTCTCGAACAGGAAAAATGCGACCGATGCGGGCCGACGACCCTGGCTTTCACCCTATTAATGGACTTGGCCTAGACCCCCGGGGCGACCGCGCGAGCTCTGTGGCCCGCTTCGTGCCGATGGT
>DATBSU010000017.1:0-4268 GCA_036559585.1 Methyloceanibacter sp. | reverse complement strand
CCATGGTGTATATGAAGGTATAGATGCGCGCGCCGACATCCTGGATGTCGATGACAAGAACGTCGATGAGATCGAGCATCTCGGGCGTCGGCTCACGCGTCTCACTATAGAGCGAGAAGATCGGCACGTTGCGGCGCGGATCCTTCGCGTGCGGCGTCTCGATCATGTTGTCTTGCAGATTCGACTGATAGCCGTGCTGCGGCCCGAAGATCGCGGTGAGCTTGAAGTCGCGGGATTGGGCAAGAAGATCGGCAATGTGCCGGAAGCGCTGGTCGATGGAGGCAGGGTTGGCAAGCGCGCCAACGCGCAAGCCCTTGAGCCGGGGAGAGGTCAATAGAACTTCAGAACCGAGCTTCATGGCCCCCGCCGCCCCCCGATGACCTAGGGGGTGCACGTAATTGATCTGAACGTCCTATTGCACAGGCCGTCCAATGCAATCAATCTCTCGTTGCAGGAAACTTAAGGATTTCAATGCAAAACGATAGCCCCAGCACCCGCTATATCATTCAGCGGGCCAAAACATTGCCCTCAGTTTCAGCCGCCTTGGAGGAGCATTCCTGGGCGTTGGTACCGCCGCTCGCGATCGCGAGCTTCCATCCGCAGAGCGGCGACCACAGGCCCCACACCGAGGCGCGCCTGCTTCACGATGGCAATGCCATCGCCGTGATCTTCCGCATCGAGGACCGCTACGTTGTGGCGCGACAGAGTACTTATCAATCTCCGACCCACAAGGATTCCTGCGTCGAGTTCTTTGTTCAGCCGAAACCCGGCCTCGGCTATTTTAATTTCGAGTTCAACGCCATCGGCACGCTGCTGCTCTGGTATATCGACCGTCCTCGCCGAGACGACGGAAGCTTCGAGCATCATGTGGAAGTTCCGCTGGAGCTCGCACGCAATATAGCGGTCCATGCCTCGCTGACTGGGCCCATCCAAGAGGAAATAGTGGAGCCTCTGGTTTGGACCCTCTCGTTCCGCGTGCCGAAATCTCTGTTCGAGAACTTCGTCGGGCCGCTGCCAGATCTCGGCGGTCAGACCTGGCGCGCAAACTTCTATAAATGCTCTGACCTCTCTTCACACGCGCATTGGGGCGCTTGGGCCTCAATCGGCGAGCGCCTCGACTTCCATCAGCCATCGCGCTTCGGAGAGATCGTATTCGCCTGAGGTTTGCTTACAGCTTCACCATCACGTGCCGCGCGACCGTGTAATCTTCGAGCGCATACATCGACAGGTCCTTGCCGTAGCCGGAGTGCTTCAGCCCGCCATGCGGCATCTCGCTCACCAGCATGAAATGCGTGTTGACCCAGGTCGCGCCATATTGAAGCCGCGCCGCCGTCGCCATGCCTTTGCCGATGTCCGACGTCCATACCGACGACGAGAGTCCGTAGTCGCTGTCGTTCGCCCACTCGACGGCCTGATCGACATCGTCGAAGCGCGTGACCGAAACCACCGGACCGAACACTTCCTTGCGGACGATCTCGTCATCCTGCTTGGCGCCCGCCACCACCGTCGGCTCGAAGAAGAATCCTTTGCCGCCAGGAGACTTGCCGCCGGCGGTGATGGACATATGCTTCTGCTTCCCCGCGCGCTCAACGAAGCTTTGCACGCGCCCTTTCTGACTTGCGGAGATCAACGGTCCAATATCATTCTCGTCGTCATTGGCGAGATTGAATTTGATTTCCTTCGCCGCGCTCGACAAATCGGCGACCAGATTGTCGTAGATCTTCTTGCCCGCATAGATGCGGCAGGCAGCGGTGCAATCCTGGCCGGCATTGTAATAGCCGAACGCCTTGACGCCCGAGACTACCGACTCAAGATCCGCGTCGTCGAACACGATCACCGGCGCCTTGCCGCCAAGCTCGAGATGCGTGCGCTTGATGGTAGGAGCAGCGGCTTGAAGCACTTTCTGACCGGTTCCGATGCTGCCGGTGAGCGACACCATCGCGATCTTCGGGTGCGTGATGAGCGCGTTTCCCGTCGTCGCACCGCGCCCGACCACGACATTCACAACGCCCTCCGGGAAGATGTCGGCAATGGTCTTGGCAAGCTTCAGCGTGGTCAGCGGCGTCTGCTCCGAGGGCTTTAGCACGATCGTATTGCCTCCGGCCAAAGCCGGGGCAAGTTTCCAGGCCGCCATCGCCAGCGGGTAGTTCCACGGCGCGATCGATCCCACCACCCCGATCGGATCGCGCCGGATCATCGAGGTGAAGCCAGTCATATATTCGCCCGCAACCACGCCATGCATGTTGCGTACCGCGGTGGCAAAGAACCGGAAGCAATCGACAATCCCCGGCATCTCGTCCTGAAGCATACGAATTCTCGGCTTGCCGCAATTGAGTGCCTCCAGCGTGGCGAACGCTTCCGCGTCTTTCTCAATCGCATCGGCAAGCTTCAGCAGCAGGCCAGATCGCTCGGCCGGCGTGGTGCGCGACCACGTTTTGAAGGCAGTAGAGGCCGCTTCAACTGCCGCATCGACCTGAGCCGGAGAAGCATCGGGAAGACTGACGATGGCCTCCTCGGTCTTCGGGTTGATGACCGTCTCCCCGGCTTCGCTGCCGGCGACGAATTTCGAGCCAATCAACATTTGTGTATCGAGCATGGATTTCTCTCCGCTTAAAATCGCGCCATAGCCGGCTATTTCGATGACCCGCCAGTATGCTCGCCCTCGCGCGTCAGATAATACGCGGCAAGGATCGGCAGCATCGTGACCGCGATGACGAAGACTGCGACCACGTTGGTCACGGGACGTTGACGCGGCCGGATCAGCTCCGACAACATCCAAATTGGCAAAGTGGATTGCTGGCCTGCGGTGAACGTCGTCACGATCACCTCGTCGAAAGACAGCGCGAAGGCCAGCATACCGCCCGCGAGCAGTGCGGTTCCGATCTGTGGCAGGATCACATGCCGGAAGGTCTGGAACGCATTGGCGCCGAGATCCATCGAGGCTTCAATCAGATTGCCGGAAAGACGGCGGAACCTGGCAATGGCATTGTTATATACGACCACGATGCAGAACGTGGCGTGGCCGAGCACGATGGTCCAGATCGAGAAATCGATTCCCATAATGTCAAAAGCCGAACGGAGCGAAATGCCGGTGATGATGCCCGGCAGCGCAATCGGCAAGACGAACAGCAAGGAAATAGTTTCGCGGCCAAAGAACTTGGCGCGGGAAAGCGCAGCCGCTGCGAGCGTACCAAAAATCAGCGCCAGGAAGGTCGCGATCACGGCAACTTCAAGCGACAGATAGAGCGGCGGCCAAATATCGGGACGCTGCGACCAGGCAATGCCGAACCATTTCGTGGTGTAGCCCGGCGGCGGAAACTGGAAGCTCTTTTCCTCGGTGGTAAACGCGTAGAGCAAGATCAGAGCGAGCGGCAGGTGCAGGAACAATAGCCCGCCAATCGCCGCGATGCGCAAGCCCAGAGGCCTGTCCCGGTTGACCTCAGAGGACATCGAACGCCCCCATCCGCTTGGCGACCCAGAGATAGACCGCCATGATCGCCATCGGCACCACGGTGAAGGCGGCAGCCAGCGGGACATTTCCGGCCGTTCCCTGCAGCGTATATACCGCCTGCCCGATCATGAGACGTGAGTTCCCGACGATCGTCGGTACGATGTAATCGCCGAGAGTCAGCGAGAAGGTGAAGATGGAGCCGGCGATGATGCCGGGAAGCGCCAGCGGAAAGATCACCGTCCAGAACGTCTGTCTCGGCTCCGCGCCGAGATCAGCCGCCGCCTCGATATAATTCGAAGGCACACGCTCTAGCGCCGCCTGCACCGGCAGGATCATGTAGGGGATCCAGATATAAACGAACACCAGGAAGGTGCCGATATAGCTGAACGACAGCGACGGACCGCCGATGGTCGGCAGCGCCAGAATGCCGTCGAGCAGCCAATTGAGATGCAAACCTTTGGCCATCCAGGTGATGATGCCTTCCTTGGCCAGGATTAATTTCCAGGCATAGACCTTGACCAGATAGCTCGACCATAGCGGCATCATCACCGCGAGATAGAATAGCGCCTTGGTCCAGCCGCGCGCATAGCGCGCCGCATAATAGGCAATCGGAAAGCCGATCACCGCGCAAGCTAGCGTGACGAGCGCCGACATCGCTACGGTGCGAAAGATGATCTGGAGGTTCGACGTTTCGAGCAGCTGCGCATAGGTCGCAAGCGTAAACTCATGGACGATCAACCCGGAATAATCGTCGAGCGAATAAAAACTCTGCAGCAGGAGCGCGAAAAGCGAGCCGATATAGACGACTCCGATCCAC
>DATBSU010000016.1:0-5878 GCA_036559585.1 Methyloceanibacter sp. | reverse complement strand
GCGTCATTTTCAGCTTCCAGCTTTTGCTTGGAGTACTGGTTGCTGTTGGGATTGCTTACGTAGTTTTCCCACCGAACTTCAAACCCAATGACGGGCGATATCGAAGGAATTCTGAGCGCGACGAAGCCGACGACTCTTTCTCCCGCTATTGATTTTCGATCCAATCGTCTGGCGCTATTGCTTCGACCCATCGAGCTTGGCGCGGACGCCAGCGATGCACCTGCTCACAGAAGGTACAAAGCGCTTCCGATTCGACATCGGGAAGCATGGAGACAGGTTTTGTCGGGTGCGGAAACACCCGGCGGCTGCGCATTATGCTACGTTTCGCTGACTCTGTCTTTACGCTCGATATTTCTTTACGATCGATATTTGGTCGCGGGGTGATATCGGGGTGCAGTTCAGCATTTGTTGCCATCGGAGACGCGGCTAACTACTTGAGTTTTCTAAGCTGGAGGGGTGGCCGAGTGGTTGAAGGCACCGGTCTTGAAAACCGGCAGGCGCGCAAGCGTCTCGAGGGTTCGAATCCCTCCCCCTCCGCCATCCGCCTGGGGCGCTCTTTCCTCTCATTTTACCGGTTGACTTCTAATCCCCCGCGTTGATGCTGGTCGGATACAAAAGACCGTAACGGGAGGCGTTCATGCAAAGATTAGCGGTTTTGTTTGCAAGTGTTGTCGCCTTCGCGGCGTCTCCTACCCAAGCTCAGACAAATATTGAGAGCGATGCCGGCGTCGTCACCATGAATGCGACGGTGCAAGCCATCGATGTCGAGAACAAGACCATCGACGTGGTCGGACCGCTCGGCAATGTGGTGCAAATTAAAACGCCCCCGGAAGTGATCGGCACAATCAAGATCAACGAGAAGATCACCGTGAGCTACTCCGATGAGGTCGCGATGGCCTTGCGGAAGCTCCAGGGACCCCCCTCGAATGCCGCTAATAGTGAAAACGCCATCACTGCCGACGAAGAGGGCGGCATGAACATGAATGCGCCGACCGAGGCGGAGCAGAACTTTGAACAGGCCACACCAACGGGCGCGGCGGACTTGGATCTAGTCGAGATTACCGCTCCAGTGGTCAAGATCGATTACGCAAGCCGCGTTGTTACGCTGAAGGGGCCGCAGGGGCGGCTTCGCGTGATCAAAGTGGATCCTTCGGTGCCAGGGCTCGATGCCATTAGGCCCGGTGACACAGTGGTCACGGAACTGACGCGCGCGGTTGCGGTGAGCGTCAAACATCTTTAGGTTGGGCTTACGGGTTCAAGATGAAGTCGGTCTCCGGATGGAGGCCGGCGACCTTGATTTGAAAATCGGCGACGTGGTCCCCATCGACATCGATGCTGAGAACGTGCTTCACATAGCGCATGTCGCCGGCGGCGCTGAAATTGCTCGCCCCGATGAAGTGAAAGCTGGTGGCGGTTGCGTCTTCAAGCGCCGTCAAGTCGATCTTGTCGCCCTGGGTCGTGCTGAAGTCCTTGATCACATCGCGGTGCTTGCCGACTCGGCTTTCAAGTACCGCGGCAAAGACGAACACGTCGGCATCAAGGCCTCCCCGCAATATGTCGGAACCGGGGCCGCCGAACAGATGGTCGGCGCCAGCGTGACCTGAAAGCCTGTCGCCGCGACCGTTTCCACTGAGCTCGTTGTCGGCCTGATTGCCGATCAGCCGGTCGTGGCCACTACCGCCAATCGCATTCTCGATCAGCGAGCTTGTGTCGCCGTGATACAGCAGAGCGTTGAAGACATTGGCGCGGGCGTAGTGATGGGTGGCTTGATCGAGCAGCGCCAGCTGAGCTCGGCTGGTCAAGCTCCAACTGCCGGGGTCGAGCCTGACGACGAGGTTGCTGTGGTAGTTGGAAAAATCATAGGTGTCGTCGCCACCACCGTCCCAGATCGTGAGAAAAATGCGATTGGCACCGGGGCGTCCCTGCCCGACGCCGTCGACAAGCATCTCTCCAGTGTGACGATTGAAGGTGTAGACAGTGTCGCCGTCGTTGTGCGTGTAATCCGCGCCATACATCTCTTGTAGCGCGGCGATGTCGAGCATCATGTAGCTTTGCGGAAAGCCATATTTCTCGTTATCGAACGGACCGTTGATTGGACCGCCGACGAAGGCGCGATACGTCATCACCGCAAACTCGAGTGAATCGAATTTTCGTGGCAAAGCGGCAAAGCCGCCCCCGCGCTCGTGACCATGTTTCAGCCCGAGGGCGTGGCCGGTCTCATGCAAGAAGGTCGAAAAACCGTAACTGCCCAGCTTGACGTTATCGAAGTCGGGACCGCCGTGAAAAAAGGCATCGCCGCCTTCGGGGAATGATGCATAGTCGGGATAATATGCGTAGGCTGGGTCCGCGAGCCGCGATAGCGCAAATCGCAGGTCTGCATCGGAAGCCGCAGTTCCGGTAAACTCCGTGAAGGTTAGCGATGTCAGGCCCGAGACCTGCGTCAGAACTTTGTTCACGGCGCCACGCTGCGCCGCGTGCAACATATGAATCTGCCTGACCGCAGGATCGGAGTAATCGCCTTCGTAGTCGCTCCGGGCGGCCGGGAAACTACAGGACAAATTCAAGGTGTCCCACTTCACGCCGGAAAAAAGGCCATCAATCTGGGCTACGCCGGTGTGGGATTGGGACTCGGCATTGGCAGTCATCAAACTCTCCGGAGAAATCGCATCGAGGCCCCACGACTCTAAGGGTTCGGACCAAGCCACGTCCACGAAAGGATGCGCCCAGCGTACGGTTCACGCTAACCAAATACACCTTGGGCCAGGACAAGATTGGGAAAGTTTGAGGCGGTTTTCAGACAACCCGACCGAAGGACTAGTCCTCCTTGAAGGCGCGCGATGCCTGGTCCTCTAGCGGCTTGATGAAATACGACAACGCGTTGCGGGAGCCGGTCTGGATGAAGACCTCAACGGGCATGCCAGGAACGAGCTTCACGTGGCCCAATCCCTTCATCGAATCGGGATCGGTGGCAATGCGGACAACATAATAGGATGCGCCGCTGCGCTGATCTTGGGTGAGATCGGCAGCAATGCGGCTGACTTTACCAAAGACCTCTGGCGTCGTTCTTTGATTGAAGGCGCTGAAGCGAAGTGTCGCCGGCTGATCGAGCTGGATCTGGTCGATATCGACCGGGCTGACTTTGGCTTCGACGATAAGCTTATCGGTGTCGGGAACGACCAGCATGATCTGTTCGCCGGGACCAATAACACCGCCGACCGTGTGCATCGAGAGCTCATGCACCGTGCCACTTTGCGGGGCACGGATGTCGATGCGCTTCAATTGATCCTCGGCCGCGACCTTCCGTTCTGTGAGCTCGGAAAGTTTGGCCCTGACATCGGCGATTTCCTGGGCATCCTGGCTGCGCATGTCCTGATCGACCTGAATCATTTGCAGCTCGACTTCGGAAATCTTGCCCTTGGCTTCGGCGATCGCCGCAACCAACTGACCGCGCTCACCGTCGAGCCTGGCCGCTTCGCGCTCCAGCGCATTGATGCGGGTCTCGGGCACCAGTTGCTTGTCGAAAAGGGCCTGGACGCCGACAAGTTCGCGTTTGACGAGGGTGATCTCGCGCTCCTTGGCGTCAGTCTGTTCGGAATAGCCTTGGATTTGCTGCTGCAGCTGATCGACGCGCTCACGTAACTGCTTCTTTTGGCCCTCGCGAGACTCTAGGCGAAACTGGAAGTGCCGTTGCTCGCCAGTGACCACCTTTTCGACAAGCGGATCGCTGATGCGCGAAAGCAGGTCTTGCGGAAACTCGACTTTGGTGGCGCCATTCCGCTCAGCATCGAGCCGGGCTTCGCGCGCCACGAGCTCGTCCATACCGTTGGTGATAACTTGAAGGTTAGCCTTGGTCTGGGTTTCGTCGAGTTTGATGATGATCTCACCCGCCTCGACGTGACTGCCTTCTTTCACCAGCAACTCGCCGATCACGCCGCCGGTAGGATGCTGAACTTTCTTGACGCTCGATTCCACGACGAGCGTACCGCCGGCGACAACGGCGCCGGCAAGCGTAGCGATCCCAGCCCAAGCACCGAGACCACCGCCAACGACGGCAAGCGCGGTGAGGCCGACGAAAAGGTGCCGACGAATGGATGCTTGCACCTCAGGTGCCTTGTGGGGGGTCATTGCCATAGTTGCTTCTTACTCGGCGGCGACCGCTGGGGCTGACGGCCTGAGCACAGCGCGCAGGACCTCTTCCTTCGGGCCCATCTTCACCTTCTGGCCATTGGCCAGCACGAGAACCTGGTCCACCGCAGCGAGCGCGCTTGGACGGTGTGCGATCACGATTACAATGCCGCCGCGACGGCGGATATTGGCGATGGCGCCGGTCAGAGCACGATCGCCCTCGTCATCGAGGTTTGAGTTCGGCTCATCCAGCACCACGAGGAAGGGATCCCCGTACATGGCGCGAGCAAGGGCCACGCGCTGGCGTTGTCCGGCCGACAGCGAGGTGCCACCTTCGCCGATCGGCGTGTCATATCCATTGGGAAGCGAAAGAATGAGATCGTGAGCGCCTGCGGACTTGGCTGCGGCGATGACCTTCTCGGCGTCTGGCTGATGATCGAAGCGTCCGATGTTCTCGGCCACGGTTCCATCGAACAGCTCAACGTCCTGGGGCAAATAGCCGATATGGGTGCCAAGCAATTCCGGCGACCATTGTTCCAGGGCAGCGCCATCGAGACGCACCTTGCCGCGCGCCGCCGGCCAAACGCCGACGAGAACGCGGGCGAGCGAGGACTTGCCAGAAGCGCTCGGTCCGATGACGCCGAGACCTGCGCCTGCCTTCAGATCGAAACTGATATCGCTCAACACCACACGCCGTTCGCTTGGGGGCACGGCGGCGATACCTTCGACCACCAGCGTGCCTTGCGGGGTCGGCAGCTCCAGAGGCACCTCTTCGACGGGAAGCATGGCCATCATATTGGTCAGACGCCGCCAGCCCTGTCGTGCGGAGACGAAGCCCTTCCAGTTGGCGATCGCCAACTCGACGGGTGCGAGCGCGCGCGAAACCAGGATCGAGCTTGCGATGATGACGCCGCCGCTTGCTTCTTGATTGATCACGAGCCACGCACCCAGTCCGAGCACTAGGGATTGCAACAGCATGCGAAGTGCCTTGGAGAGCGAGCCGAGCCCGCCGGAAACATCGGACGCGAGCCTTTGGCTCTTGAGATGTTCACTATTGGCTTTGCTCCAGCGGCTGCCGAGTTTTTGCGCCATGCCCATAGCACGGACGACTTCGGCATTACGGCGGCTGGCTTCCAACAGAGAGTTGCGCGTGGCTTGGTGGCCTGAGGCCGCCTTGATCGGGCCCCGCGAGAACACCTCGGCGCAGAGGGTGATGATGGTGAGAATGATGCCGCCGACGATGGCAGCGATCCCGATCAGCGGATGGAACATGAAGCAGATGGCGAGATAAAATGGCGCCCAGGGAAGATCGGCGAGTGCTGAGGGTCCACCGCTCGAAAGGAACGCACGGATGTGGTCGAGATCGCGCAAAGGCTGCGTACCGTCGCCACCGCCACGCATTCGCAACGGCAAACGGACGACGACGTCGTAGATGCGCGGAGCGAGCGACTCATCGAGATAGGAGCCGACGCGCACGAGCACCCTGCTCCGGATCGCCTCGAGCAGAGCCTGGAAAGAATAGAGACAGGCCATTAGGATGGCGAGGCCGACTAGCGTGGGCACGCTACGGCTCGGCAGCACGCGGTCATAGACCTGCAACATGAAGAGCGGGCCGGTCAGCATCAGCACGTTGATCAGCGCACTGAACGCCATGACGGAGCCAAACGCGCCGCGGCATTGCGACATTGCCTCGGCAAGCTCAGACTTGTTGCGTGCGGTCGGACTAGAGGTCACCACTCACCACCCTGCTCGA
>DATBSU010000015.1:0-6736 GCA_036559585.1 Methyloceanibacter sp. | reverse complement strand
GCTCCAGGACGGGGGCTGCAGCAGGCCGCGCAAAGGCGACAAAGGCATCGACCGGATCATGCCCGACCGCCTCATCAACGCCCATCGCCTCGTACCAGGCGAGAAGCTTTATTGCCGCATCATCTTGAGGATTTGCCATTGGCTCTTCGCAACTCGGCTCAAATGTGGCATTGCCCGGCTTGAGCCTGCAAGAGGCCCTTTGCCCCAAACCAAGTCAAGCGACCTGGAGCCTGGATTTTGACTGAGTCCATCGAACGCGAAACCATGGAGTTCGACGTCGTGATCGTCGGCGGCGGTCCTGCGGGGCTGGCGGCTGCGATCAGGCTGAAGCAACTCGCTGCGGAGCAGGGGAAGGAGATCTCGGTCGTCGTCCTGGAGAAGGGCGCCGAGATCGGCAACCACATTCTCTCCGGCGCCGTGATCGATCCTGTCGGTCTCGACAGGCTGCTGCCGGATTGGCGGAACCAGGGCTCGCCGCTGACCACTGAAGTCTCCGAGGATCGCTTCTACTATCTCTGGAAGTCCGGCGGCATCCGCGTCCCCAATATCTTCATGCCGCCGCTGATGAATAATCACGGCTGCTATACCGGGAGCCTCGGCGCTCTCTGCCGCTGGCTCGGCGAGCAGGCAGAAAGCCTGGGCGTTGAAATCTATCCCGGCATCTCCGTCACCGAAGCCATCGTCGGCGAGAACGGCGCCATCGAAGGCGTCATCACCGGCGATATGGGCGTCGCACGCGACGGCTCGCACAAGGACAACTATACGCCCGGCATCGCGCTCCGCGGCAAATACACGCTGCTTGCCGAAGGCGCGCGTGGCTCGCTCACCAAACAGCTGATCCGGAAATTCGGGCTGGATGCAAAGAGCGGTCCGCAGAAATACGGCATCGGGCTGAAAGAGCTTTGGGAAATTCCTGCCGCCAAACATAAGCCCGGCTTCGTCCAGCACACTATGGGTTGGCCGCTCGAAGATAGAACCGGAGGCGGTTCTTTCCTCTATCATTTCGGCGAGAACCTGGTCTCGGTCGGCTTCGTCGTGCATCTCGACTACGCCAATCCTTATCTCAACCCATTCAGGGAATTTCAGCGAGCGAAGACGCATCCCACGATTGCCGCTCAGCTCGAAGGCGGCAAGCGCATCTCTTACGGTGCGCGCGCTCTCACCGAAGGCGGCTGGCAGGCAATCCCTGAGCTCGCATTTCCGGGCGGAGCGCTGATCGGCTGCGCCGCCGGCTTCATGAATGTGCCACGCATCAAGGGCTCGCATAATGCTATGCTGAGCGGGATGTTTGCCGCGGAAGCAGCCTTCGATGCCGTCATGGCCGGCCGGTCCGGCGATGTGCTGGAAGCCTATCCGAGAAACTTGCAGACGAGCACGCTGGCGACTGAGCTGAAACGCGTTCGCAACGTGAAGCCGCTCTGGTCGCGGCTCGGCACCAGGCTTGGCGTCATGTTCGGCGGCATCGATATGTGGCTGAATACAATCTTCCCGTTCCTCGGCTACACGCTGAAACACAAGGAGGCCGACTATGCGACTTTGCAGATGGCGGCCGCGACGAAGCCGATCGACTACCCGAAGCCCGACGGCGTCTTGAGCTTCGACATTCTTGCGTCAGTGTTCCTGTCCGGCACCAATCACGACGAGAACGAACCCGTGCATCTCGTCCTGACCGATCCCGCAATTCCGATCGACCGGAACTTGCCGCTGTTTGCCGAGCCCGCGCAGCGTTATTGCCCTGCGCAAGTCTATGAAGTGGTGCAGGAGGGCGGCACGGTGCGTTTCCAGATCAACGCGCAGAACTGCGTCCACTGCAAGACCTGCGACATTAAGGACCCCGCTCAGAATATTACTTGGGTTCCGCCCGAAGGCGGCGAAGGCCCAAGCTACATGAATATGTAAGGCTTGCCTTCGGCCACAAAGGAGCCCCCTTTTCAAGGCAAGCAAGGATTTGGGGTTGCGGAGCCTGCTAAAAGGCCTCACCCTTTAGCGGTCTCAATAATGAAAAACGGGGCGGCGCCAAGCCGTAGCAACATGCCGAAATTTGATAAGGCCACGGTTCGCCGGTGGACGCAGAAAGCTTTGATCGTCGCGGTCCTTCTTGCCGCGCCTGCTGCCTATTCCGAGGTCGAGCTTGCGTCCGTCGACGCCCAAGATCCCGGCACGCTGCTCGGCAATTATCTGTCCGGACGCATCGCGCGTGGCGATCATGACACCGCCACCGCCGCGGATTTCTACAGCAAGGCGCTGGCCGAAGATCCCAGCAACGAGGTGATCCTGGAGCAGGCCTTCTTGCTCGAAACCGCGTCCGCTCATTGGGATCGCGCGCTGCAGCTTGCTCATGATCTGGTCAAGATCGAACCCGCGCACCGTATCGCGCAATTCCTGCTCGGCTGCGAGGCCTTCAAGCAGGGCAAATACGACGACGCAGATCAGCATTTCGCCGAGGCGCGCCAGGGCCCGATCGCCGATCTCACTTCGACACTCGCACGCGCCTGGGTGAAGGAAGCTGCCGGCAAGCCCGACGAGGCTTTTGCCATTCTCGATTCCTTGAGCGATGCCGATTGGGCGCAATTCTATCAGCGCTACCATCGCGGCCTGATCGCCGACGTCGCGGGCAAGAGCGATATCGCCGGCGAGGCGCTCGCCGGTGCCTTCAAGAAAAATCCCGGTACGCTCAGGGTCACCGAGGCCTATGCCCGCCACGCCGTGAACGCGAATAACCGCAAGCTCGCCGTGCAGACGCTAAAGACCCATCTCAGCAAGACGGCCGGCCATCCCTTGAGCCGCGCTCTGCTCGAGGACATCAACGCCGGTCAAACCCCGCCGCTGCTCGTGATTTCGCCCACCGACGGTCTCGCCGAAGTGTTCTATGGCATCGGCGACGCGCTTGCCGGCGAGGGCGGCCTCGACATGGGCATCATCTTCTTGCAGTTCTCGCAATATCTGAAGCCTGACTTTCCGCTGGCGCATGTCGCGTTGGCCGAGGCCTATGACAACGCCAAGCGTTACGACCTCGAATTGCAGGCCTTCGATCGCATCCCCGAAGCTTCACCGCTTTGGCTGAGTGTGCAGATCCAAAAGGCCTTCGCGTTGAACTCGCTCGAACGCGTCGACGAGTCGAAGACGTTGCTCGATAGCCTGATCGCGAAAAATCCGAAGGACGTCCGCCCGCTCGATGCACTTGGCAATATCATGCGCTCGCACGAGCGCTACGGCGAAGCGCGCGATGCCTATTCGCGGGCCATTGCGCTAATCCCGAAACCGACCAAAGACAATTGGGCGCTGTATTATTCGCGCGGCGTCTCCAACGAGCGCCTCAAGGACTGGCCCGCCGCTGAAGCCGATCTGAAAAAGGCGCTGGCGCTGTCGCCGGAAGAGTCCGTCGTGCTGAACTATCTCGGTTATTCCTGGGTCGATCAGGGCATGCACCTGAAGACGGCGATGGACTACATCCGCAAGGCCGTGAAGCTGAAGCCTGAGGACGGCTATTATGTCGACAGCCTCGGCTGGGCTTATTTCCGGCTCGGCAATCTTCCCGCCGCCGTCGAGCAGCTCGAGCGCGCCGTCGAATTGAGACCGGACGATCCCGTCATCAACGACCATCTGGGCGACGCCTATTGGCGCATTGGCCGCAAGCTCGAAGCGAAATATCAGTGGCAGCAATCCCTGTCGCTGAAGCCCGAGAGCGATCAGGTCGTGGAGCTCGAGAAGAAGATCAAGACGGGCCTCGCCGATGCCCCCGAGACCAAGGCCGCGGACCGCACCGGCGACGCTTCCCAGAAGCTGCAGCGATAGGCTAATCCAGGCGGTCTCTTGGGATGGCGGCCATGCTGCACGAGACCGCGAGAGCCAAACTCAATCTCACCCTTGAGGTGAAGGGGCGCCGCCCCGACCGCTATCACGAGCTTCAGAGCCTCGTTGCTTTCACTGATTTCGGCGACCGCGTCGAGCTCGAGCCCGGATCTGAACTCAAGCTCGAGATCGACGGTTCCTTTGCGCCCGTGCTTGGCACTCAAGGCAATCTCATCCTTGCCGCCGCTGAAGCTGCGAAGGCCGCCTGTCCCGGCCTCACCACTGGCAGCTTTCGATTGATCAAGGAGCTCCCCATCGCTTCGGGTGTCGGCGGCGGTTCGGCTGATGCAGCCGCAGCACTCCGCCTTCTCGCTCGCGCCAATCCGG
Source organism: Methyloceanibacter sp. (assembly GCA_036559585.1). GTDB lineage: Bacteria > Pseudomonadota > Alphaproteobacteria > Rhizobiales > Methyloligellaceae > Methyloceanibacter. Next base: position 2,557 of record DATBSU010000015.1, on the reverse strand, counting down.
GCAACCTTCCGTCAAGCCTGCTCGCGGAGATCGCGGGCCAGCTCGGCTCCGATGTCACGGCTTGCCTCGCGAGCAAGCCAGCTCTGATGAGCGGTCGTGGCGCGATGGTGCGCGAAGTCTCCGGTTTCCCGGTTTGCGGCGTGCTGCTGGCAAATCCCGGCGTCCAACTTGCGACTGCCAAAGTCTATGACGCGCTTAATGCCAAGCCGTGCCGCGACGATGGCGATCATGCGGGCACGCTCCCGCAATTCGGGAGCAGCTTCGAAAAACTGATCGACTATGCGCTGGCGCGAGGCAACGATCTCGAAGCTCCGGCGCTAAAGCTCGCGCCTGCCATCGGCGAAGTCTTGGCGCTACTCTCGGATTTCGGTCCTAGTCTCGCGCGGCTTTCGGGCAGCGGCGCCACGTGTTTTGCGCTGTTTGACTCTGCTCAAGAGGCCGCGAGCGCGGGCCTTTCGCTCTCCAGGCGCCAATCTAATTGGTGGGTGAAAGCGGGCAGTCTCGGTTAGGCTGCCGTCAAAACGGCCGATCGACGCTGAACTCGATGGCTCCCAGCAAAGCCGATTTGGCTTCGGAATCCGGGAAGATCGCCATCGCGTCGCGGGCAATCGCTCCATAATGACGCGCGCGCTCCATGGTGTCGGCCAACGCGTTGTGCTCGAGCATATAGGCCATGGCCTGATCGAGATCGCCGTCATCGATCTTGCCGTCTTGCATGGTGCGCCGCCAGAAGCCGCGCTCGCCTTCGTTCCCGCGGCGATAACACAGCACGACGGGGAGCGTCAGTTTGCCTTCGCGGAAATCGTCGCCAACGCTTTTGCCGAGCGTCGCCTGCTCACCGGAATAATCGAGCGCGTCGTCCACCAGCTGGAACGCGATACCGAGATTGCGGCCGTAGGACCGCAAGCCCGCGGCTTCAGATTTCGGCCTACCTGCGATCACCGCGCCAACTTCCGCGGCCGCCGCAAACAGCGCCGCCGTCTTGGCGTCGATCACCGCGAGATAGTCGTCCTCTGTCGTCTCGGTGTTCTTTGCGGTGATGAGCTGCATCACCTCGCCCTCGGCGATCACGGCCGCGGCGTCGGAGAGAATGCGCAACGCTCCGAGTGAGCCGACATCAACCATGATTTTGAAAGCCTGGCCCAGCAGGAAATCGCCGACCAGCACGCTCGCCTCATTGCCCCATAGCAGCCGGGCCGCGGTCTTGCCACGCCGCACGTCGCTCTCATCGACCACGTCATCATGGAGCAGGGTCGCAGTATGCATGAACTCGACGCTTGCCGCGAGCCGCACATGCCCCTCGCCCCCATAGCCGCACAGCTTCGCCGTGGCCAGCGTCAGCATCGGGCGGAGGCGCTTTCCGCCCGAATCGATCAAATGCCGCGCGAGCTCGGGGATCAGCTCGACATTGGAGCGGGCGCGGTCGAGGATGATGCGGTTGACATGGCTCATGTCCTCCTCGACAAGCGCTAGGAGCGGCGCGAGGCTCGCGCGCGGATCGTGCGACCCGGAAAGCTTTACGACAACGCCCAAGGGACTGCTCCTAAAGGTCGAATGGCTTTTCCCGGGACTATAGTCGGTCGTATGGCTGGGTGGTCAAGCCGCTCATACGTCGCAATCGAGGGTAGGCTAGATGAAGGAATTGCTCCGCTCCAACGATGCCGTGCTGATTTCCTTCGTCAGCGCCTTGCTCGACGAGGAGGGCATCGACTTCATGGTCGCAGACATGAACATGAGCGTGCTCGAAGGATCAATCGGAGCTCTTCCGCGGCGCATCTTAGTCGGCGAAGACGAATTTCCGCACGCGTCCCGCACGCTGAACGAGGCGGGGATTGGCAATGCGCTTGCCGAAGACGCTAAAGCCTGCGCGGATGCGAAAGACAACACCAGCGATGCTTTCCTCGGCGGCCGCATCTCCGTGTTGCAACCTGGGAAGGGTCACCGCTCAGGCAGCGACGCCGTCTGGCTGCAAGCTGCGGTCCCAGCAAGGAGGGGCGAGAAGGTTCTCGACGCTGGCGCAGGAGTAGGCGTTGCGGGTCTCTGCCTCCTGGCCAGGGTTCCGGGAAGTGTGGTCACTGCCGTTGACATCGATCCGGAGCTTTGTGCGCTTGCCGAGGCCAACGGGGCGCGGAACGGGTTTGCCTATCGCTTCACGGCAATCGAAGCCGATGTAACAGCCCCGCAAAACGTATTGTGCGCGAAGGGGCTGGTCGCGGAAGGCTACGATCATGTCATGGCCAATCCGCCCTATTACGACGAAGGCACGGTGCGTCCTTCGCCGGCCAGTGCCAGCGCCCATGTCATGGCTTCGGATGGGATGGAGGCTTGGCTCCGCTTCTGCGCCGGCATGGCGGCACCAAAAGGTCTTGTCACCTTGATTTATCTTCCCGAGCGGCTTCCCCGCCTCTTGCCCCTTCTCGACGGCCGCTTCGGCGGCATAATAATCTTCCCGCTCTATCCCAGGGAGGGAGCGCCTGCGACTAGGTGCATCTTGCAGGCGAAGAAGGGAAGCAGGGCGCCCCTGCAGGTTCTTCCAGGACTCACGCTACACGGCGCC
>DATBSU010000014.1:0-2595 GCA_036559585.1 Methyloceanibacter sp. | reverse complement strand
CTTGTCCGCCGTGAACATCACCAGCGGCACGATCGAGAAGGGCAACGCCAGGCCGAGCACGACCTGGCTCAGGATCAGGAGTTTGGCCGTTCCCGCATCGCCGTACCAAATGGTGACGATGGCCGCGGGCACGATGGCGATGCCCCGCGTCACCAGCCGCCGCAAATAAGGCGGCAGCCTGATATCGAGAAAACCCTCCATCACGATCTGCCCCGACAGCGTCGCCGTCACTGTGGAGTTGAGCCCGCAGGCAAGCAGCGCGATGGCGAACAAAGTCGGCGCCCACACCGACCCGAGCAGCGGCGCGATCAGCGAATGCACCTGGCCGAGCTCGGTGACATCGACTTGTCCGATGCGGTGGAAGGTCGCCGCCGCCAGGATCAGAATCGAGGCATTGATGGTGAGCGCGAACATCAGCGCGAGCGTCGAGTCGATCGTCGCCAGTTTGATCGCCTCGCGCCGCTCCGGCACGCTCTTGCCGAAGGCGCGAGTCTGCACCACCCCGGAATGCAGATAGAGATTATGCGGCATCACCGTGGCGCCGATAATGCCGATCGCCAGATACAGCATCGCCGGGTTCTTCACGATCTCGACCGTCGGCGCGAAGCCGCGGATCACCTGGTTCCATTCGGGATCCGCCATCGCGATCTGAATGCCGAACGAAATGGCGATGACGCCGAGCATGACGACGATGAAGGCCTCGATATAGCGGAAGCCGAGCTTCTGCATCCACAGGATCAGGAACACGTCGAGCGCGGTGAGGATCACGCCGATCTCGAGCGGAACCCCGAATAAGAGATTGAGCCCGATCGCGGTGCCGATCACTTCCGCCAAGTCGGTGGCGCAGATCGCAAGCTCGGCGAGCGCCCAGAGCGGCCAGGCAACGAAGCGCGGGAACGCATCGCGGCAGGCTTGCGCCAGATCGCGCCCAGACGCGATGCCGAGCCGCGCGCAGAGCGCCTGCAGGATGATCGCCATGATGTTGGAGACGAGCGCCACGAACAGCAGCGCGTAGCCGAATTTCGAGCCGCCGGCGAGCGAGGTCGCCCAATTGCCGGGATCCATATAGCCGACGGCGACGAGATAGCCGGGGCCGAGAAACGCGAGCAGCTTCTTCCAGAGCGGGCCGGTGGGCCGCGTCTTGATGGAGCCGAACACTTCGGCGAGCGAGGGGTCGCGGCGCTCGCGCCGCCAGCCCCGATTGCCGATGATGTCCTCCCCCAGCGCCAGTCTGGCGGAGCCCGCTTCTTCGGAGGCACGATTTGGGCCCAGCATCAAATTTTCCCTGTTTTACGGGCTTCTTGATGCCGAACGTATCTTACATGCGAATAATTTGCAAGTGCAAGTACGATGCTCGGTGTGCAGGACACAGAACGCAACCTAAACAATAAGATCAGCCGTGGTAACGGGATTGCACTCGGTGCAAATCTTGATGCGGAGCTCGCTCAAGGCTGCCGCTTCGGTTCGACGAAGGGATTCGTCTCTATCGCGTGGCTGTTCTTCTCGAAGCATTGATCCAATCGATCGAGCGCCAGCGTGCTCTTGTCGAGCGGCACGCGAATGGTCGCGCCGGCTCCGACGACGTTGAGCGCGTTCGCGGTCCGCAAACCCGCCCTGAATTTCTTGTCGCCAACCTCGATCGATACCGAGTTTGGCTCGGCCGCCACGTCCGCGTCCCAACCCATGGGCCCCAGGCTCATCTTGACCGGATATTTCTTGTCGCGCTCGAGCTTCCAATTCGGAGACTGTAGCTCGAGAACTAGCCCGTCGGTTGTGCGCACCAGCGAAGCGACGACATCGTCCTGCAGCGTGCGGCTGATCGAGCAGCGGTCGAATCTATCCGCCTTGTAGGTTGCTTCGATTTCCCAAGGACCGATGTTTTCCGACTTGCTCTCTTCCGCGCCTTGCGCGCTTGCCGGTCCCGACACCATGCCCATGGCCACCACGGCGCCTAGAATTTTCATCGCTTTGGCAGTCATGGGGACACCGGAATGATAAGGTAAAGAGGAAACGCGCGCGCATCCCGCGAGTTCCCCGTGACGATGATTGGCCCCGCGATCAGACTTATCCCCGCTACCCCGGCGAAAGCCGGGGTCCAGCTTTTTTTTCGCACTGGATTCCGGCTTGCGCCGGAATGACGAAGCTGAGGGGCAACGACAAGACAAAAGCCGCGGCGGATCCACGCGGGAACCCATCTTCGTTCCGTTCGTTTTCCTATCAGCGAAACATCAACGAACGGAGGCTTGCTATGACCAATAGACGCCGCAGTTGCGCGATTGCGCTCAGCCTGCTTGGCGGCGTGGCGCTGCTGCCGATATCCGCGTCTGCAGGTTCAATCCACGACAACGGTAATTTCGGCGGCAGCTGGAACCGAATCGGCCCGAGCGATGTCGGCTACCGCCGTCATTACCATCGGAATTACGGCTATCGCGATTACGGCTATCGCAGCTACGGCTATTACGCGCCGCGTTACCGCTACGCGCCGGCCTATTCCTATTACGCGCCCTATGGCTACGGCTATTACGGGCCTGGCGTCAGCATCGGTGGCCCCGGCTTCAGCATCGGGTTCTTCTAAGGCCTGATGCCGAGCATCAT
>DATBSU010000013.1:0-18675 GCA_036559585.1 Methyloceanibacter sp. | reverse complement strand
AGCAGGTCGGTCTTGATATAGCCCGGCGCGATCGCGTTCACGGTCACGCCTTTGCGCGCGCTCTCCAGCGCCAGCGCACGGGTGAAACCGATCACGCCCGATTTCGCCGAGCAGTAATTGACCAGCCCAAGCTGACCCTTCTGCCCGTTGATCGAGGAGATATTGACAATGCGGCCAAAGCCGCGATCGCGCATGCCGTTGATCACCGGCCGCGTCATGTTGAACAGCGAGTCGAGATTGGTGCGGATCACCTCTGACCATTGCTCGTGGCTCATCTTCTGCAGCATAGCGTCGCGCGAAATGCCGGCATTGTTGACCAGCACCTCGACCGGGCCGACCTCGTTCTCGACATTGACCACGCCCTGCTCGCAGGCGACGTAGTCGGTCACGTCCCATTTGAACACCGGGATCTTGGTTTCCTTCTTGAAGGCCTTCGCCGCATCGTCATTGCCGTGATAATTGGCGGCGACGTTGTAACCGGCCTTCTTCAATGCCTTGGCAACCGCGGCACCGATGCCGCGCGTTCCGCCCGTGACGAGCGCCACTCTCCCCATGAATTCCTCCCTTTGGCGCTCTTTGGCGCCTGTTGTTTTTTCAATGACGAATGCCCCCGCCTTCCGAAAGCGGAGGCATTCGCTAAACCGAACCCTAATGCAACGACGCCGGCGATCAATCCCGCTCGACGCACATGGCGATGCCCATGCCGCCGCCGATGCAGAGCGTGGCGAGGCCCTTTTTGGCATCGCGCTTCTGCATCTCGTGCAGCAACGTCACCAGCACGCGAGCGCCGGATGCGCCGATCGGATGGCCGATGGCAATGGCGCCGCCATTGACGTTGACCTTGCTCGTGTCCCAGCCGAGATCCTTGTTCACGGCAAGCGCCTGCGCGGCGAAGGCTTCGTTGGCCTCGACCAGATCGAGATCGCCGATCTTCCAGCCGGCCTTCTCCAGAGCCTTGCGGGATGCCGGGATTGGGCCCGAACCCATGACCTTGGGATCGACGCCGGCGGTGGCCCAGGACGCGATGCGCGCAAGCGGCTTCAATTTACGCTTCTTGGCTTCCTTCGCGCTCATCAGCACCAGTGCTGCGGCGCCGTCATTGATGCCCGAGGAATTGCCCGCGGTGACCGAGCCTTCTTTGTCGAATGCAGGGCGAAGCTTTGCCGCATCCTCGAGCTTGGCACCTTCGCGGATATATTCATCGTCAGCGACGATGGTTTCGCCTTTCCGCGTCTTGACTGTGACAGGCGCGATCTCGTCCTTGAACTTGCCGGCCTTCCTCGCAGCCTCGGCCTTGTTCTGCGACGCGGTGGCGAACTTGTCCTGATCGTCACGCGTGATCTGCCACTGCTTGGCGACGTTCTCCGCGGTGTTGCCCATGTGATAGCCGTTGAAGGCTTCCCACAGACCGTCCTTGATCATGCTGTCGACCAGCTCGAGCGAGCCCATCTTCTGGCCGTTGCGCAAATGCGCGACATGCGGCGACATGCTCATATTCTCTTGGCCGCCCGCGACCACGATGTCCGCATCGCCGGTCGCGATTTGTTGCGCGCCGAGCGCGATAGCGCGCAAACCCGAGCCGCACACTTGGTTCACGCCGAACGCCGTCTTATCCGCAGGGATACCGGCCGCCACGGCCGCCTGCCGCGCCGGGTTCTGCCCCTGGCCCGCGGTCAGCACCTGGCCCATGATCACTTCGTCGACCTCGTCGGCTTTGACCCCGGCGCGCAAAAGCGCGGCCCGGATGGCAACTTCGCCCAATTGATGCGCGGGCAGGCTCGATAATGAGCCGTTGAAAGAGCCGACTGGCGTCCGCGCCGCGCCGACGATCACAATGTCTTCGTCCTTCATCCCTGTCTCCACTAACCCAATTGAGCCAAGGTCATAGCTTAGTGAGCGGCCGCTTGGAAGCCTAAGGCGCCTATTAAGGCTGCGGCAAAGCCTCTGGTGCCCCGCACAAAAATCGTGCTAGGGATTTCGCAGGTGCGGTATAGATTATAGCGTTAGATTTTAGTGGGCCTGGGAGCATGAGAGACGTGGCAAGGGACACCGACCAGGAGAGCCGCCCGGTCATTATCAAGAAATACGCGAACCGCAGGCTCTATAATACCGACACGAGCACCTATGTGACGCTCGAGGACCTAGCCGAAATGGTGCGGTCGGAGCGCGATTTCGTCGTGTTTGATGCCAAGACGGGTGAGGATTTGACCCACGCCGTCCTGACCCAAATCATCGTCGAGCAGGAAAGCCGGGGCACCAACCTTCTGCCGATCGGCTTTTTGCGCCAGCTGATCCGTTTCTATGGCGACAGCATGCAGCGCCTGGTGCCGAGCTATCTCGAATTCAGTTTGGATTCACTCACCCGGCAGCAAGAAGACTATCGCCAGAAATTCGCCACCACCTTCGGCACCGCCGCCTTCGAGGCCATGCAAGAGCAGGTGCGCAAGAATTTCATCACCTTCGAGAAGGCTCTCGGCCTGTTCAGCCCGTTCGCCTCCTCGGAGGCGAGCGATGGCAAGAATCCCGAGCCAAAGTCCTCGCAAGGCAATCAGAGCGATGACGAAATCGCCACGCTGAAAGCCGAGCTCTCGGCGATGCAGCAACGGCTCGAACAGCTCTCAAAGCGCTAACGACTAACTGCTATCCCTCGCCGCCAACACTGTAGTCGCGGCGCGCGGCGCGAATGGTGACCGAGAACCCGGCCACGACATCGATCAGCGCGATGATCGTGATCAAGAAGAACAGCGACGTCGCCGCGGTCGGCACCACCAGGAACCAGATCAGATAGAGCACGAACACGATCATCGATAGCGCATGGTCGGCAACCGAATTGCCGCCGGTGCGCGTCGATTTCAGAATCTCGAAGAACAGCAGCGCCAGACTGAGCAGCAGTACCGCGTCGCTTACCGTGAACGCCCAAGGCGGCGCGGCCGACGGCAGCGTGATTTCGAACAGTGGATGATTGAGCTCGACCCCGGTCGCCGCGACCGCGTTATAGACGATCCAGGGGATCAAGAGCGTGGGAACCACGCTGAGCCAACTCGTGCGGCCACGATATCTTCGCGTCGTCTTCGGCTCAGGAGTCGGCTCGACGACCACCATGCGTTCCCTTTCGATCCCCGGCGTTATTCGCGCCGGTTGTTCGGGCTTAAGCCTCTTCTTTGACCTTCAGCACCTGGCGCCCGCGATAACGGCCCGATTTGAGATCGATATGGTGCGGCCGGCGAAGCTCGCCCGATTCCTTGTCCTCGACATAGGTCGGGGCTTTCAGCGCGTCGTGGGAACGCCGGTTATCGCGCTTCATGCGCGAGGTTTTTCTTTTGGGAACAGCCATCGTGGAGCCTTTAATTTTCGTGGATTATTTCGTTTGAGCCCGCCTTATAGTGGCAATCGCTCCCCCTGGCCAGTGCCGGATTTCCCCCTTTTTTCCCTAATGCGACACGCAAGCTACGCGATCTTCCATGGTCGGCATGCGCCGCTCGACCGCGGCCGCGTGCCGCAAGATTCGCGGGCCCGGCTGCCCTGGATTGCGGGTCAAGGGACTTGGCAACGCCGCCGCCAGCAGCGCCGCCTCATGCCGCGTCAGCGCCGCGGCGCTCTTATGGAAATAATGCTGGCTCGCGGCTTCCGCGCCGTAAATGCTGGGGCCCCATTCGGCAATATTCAGATAGACCTCGATGGTGCGCTGCTTCGGCCAGATGATCGTCATCAGATAAGCTAGCGGCAATTCGATGATCTTCCGCACATAGCTTCTGGGCGACCACAGGAACAGGTTTTTCACCGTCTGCATGGTGATGGTGCTGGCGCCCCTGAATTCGCCGCGCTTCCGCGCCTCCTTGATCGCCTCCCTGACCGCGCCCCAATCCACGCCCCAATGCCGGCAGAACTGCCCGTCCTCAGACGCGATCACCGCAAGCGGCAGGTTCGGCGAGATCTGCTCGATCGGCACCCAGCGCCGCTCCAGGGTCTCGCCCCGAAGCTTGTCCACCAGCATCATCGGCGTGAAAGGCGGGTTGATGAAGCGGTAGACGACCATGATGATGACGAGTACGCCGAACGCGATGCCCATCAGCCACACGGCGCGCCGGATCCAGGGATGCCTGTCTCGCCTCCGCTTCCGCGCCGCCATGGCTTCCTCAATCCTCATTGGTTGCGCTTTTACCCTTGAGTTGCCGCGTCGAGCAACGTGGTATTAGGGTATTGATGACCAAGACCTTGCGGCATGGGGACGCCGCCTCCCGCCAAGCAAAACCCATGAATTTTGCCGACGAACTCGAACGCATCGCCAAGCTCACCGAGCGGAAGCTCGACGCCCTGATCCCGGTCGCATCGACTCGGCTTGGCGAGGCCATGCGCTACGCTTTGCTGGGGCCGGGAAAGCGCTTACGCCCGTTTCTCGTGGTTTCGTCCGCGCGGGTGTTCGGCGTTCCCGAGGCTCAAGGGCTCGAGACCGCCGCCGCGCTCGAATGCATCCATTGCTATTCGTTGGTGCATGACGATTTGCCCTGCATGGACGACGACGATTTGCGGCGCGGTCGCCCCACCACCCATATCGCCTTCGACGAGGCGACCGCGGTCCTCGTCGGCGACGGTTTGCTGACGCTCGCTTTTGAGATCATGAGCAGACCAGAAGTCGATCCCGATCCCGCCATCCGCGTCGAGCTGGTATCGCTTCTCGCTCAAGCCGCAGGCTGGCACGGCATGGTGCTTGGGCAAGCGCTCGATCTCGAAGCCGAAGGCCGCAGCCTGAACATGGACGAGACTTTGCGGATGCAAGCGCTGAAGACCGGTGCGTTGTTCAAATTCGCCTGCGAGGCCGGTGCCGTGCTCGGCCGGGCCAAGCCGGACGCGAGACGCGCGTTGCTCGATTATGCCACAGCCCTTGGCCAAGCCTTCCAGCTTGCCGACGATCTCCTCGACGCGCAAAGCACCACCGCCAAGCTTGGCAAGACCGCCGCCAAAGACGCCGCGCGCGGCAAGGCAACCTTCATCGCGCTGCTTGGCATTGATGGCGCCAAGGCGAAGCTTGCCGGCCTCATTCGTGATGCCGAATCTGCTCTTGCGCCCCTCGGGGCCGAGGCCGAGCCACTCGCCGAAGCCGCCCGCTTCGTCGCAACCCGTGAAAGCTAGACCCATGGCAAACCGAAGTCGGAAGGCCCCGCAGACGAGTCGATCCATGACCCTGGGCGAGATGGCCTATGCCCATATCCGCTTCATCATTGCTATTTTCGTCGGCATCGCGGTTTGGATCTACGCGCCGCTCGATCAGCCACTATTGCGGTTTCTCGCAGCATGGAACACCGCGGGATGGCTGTTTATCGTATTGCTGCTTGTGATGATGACCCGCGCCGAGATCGAAGGCATCAAGCGTCAAGCCAGTCTTGAAGACGCCAGTCGAGCGGTCCTTCTCGTCGCCGTCATTGTGGGCTCGGTTGCCACGCTGCTCGCTCTCGTGTTGCAGCTCTCGGCGTTGAACAAGGAACACGGACCTGAAAGAACGCTGATCTTCGCGCTGTCCTTCTCCACCATTTTGGTGTCGTGGTTTCTCATCCATATCGTGTTCGCCGCCTATTACGCCCACGAGTTCCACAGAGAGGTGAAAGGCGCTCTCTCTGCCCACGGCGGCGGCCTCAATTTTCCCGAAGACCGCGTGCCCGACTATCTCGACTTTCTCTATTTCTCTTTTGTTGTCGGCACCACAGCGCAGACCTCCGATGTCTGTGTTACCTCGCATGTCATGCGCCGCGTGGTTATGGGACACGGGCTGTTGTCGTTCTTCTTCAACACCACGGTCATCGCGCTCGTGGTCAATTTGACAGCGCAACTCGCCGGCTAGTTAGGTACCCCTGCCTCCTGCCGAGGAGCGCGTATTGCGTGGCGTGATTGAGGTGGGCGGCGTTCCCGCAATCCCGTCCATGCTTGGGTCGTCAGTGTCGACGGTGAAGACTCACCTCGAGCATAACTTCAAGAAAACAGGCCCAAGCGGACAGACTGACCTGGTCAGGCTGATCGCAGGGTTTGAGAGTGCTGCGCGAACCTCGTGACCGCTATTCCGCCGCCGGCTTCGCCGGTGCGGGCTTGGCGCAACTCGGCTGCAGCAAAAACGCCGCGTGCTCGGGATTGGCGGGGGTGAGCCGCACGAAGGCGGCTGTTTCGACGCCTGGCACCAGCACGACGTCTTCGTTCGCGTCGCGCAGGGCGAGCTTCACATTCTTGGCAGCTTGCTCCAGCCAGAAGTCTGACAGGAATACGCCGTCCGTGACACAATGCAGCTTGTCTTTATTGGCGCCGACTGCCTCGCAGCGCGCGCCATCCTGATTGGCGTAAGTCTCAGGCTTGTTGCGGAAATTGGCGCGGATCTCGGCGAGGTAGTTGCCCTTGTCCTCATCGCCCTCCGGCGTTCGCGCGGTGACGACCACGGTCATCGCGGTTACGAGCTGACCAGTATGCTGTTTGAGATGCGCGGCGTCATAGACTTTGGTCCAGCAGCCGAGCCAAGCATCTTTCGCCTCCGTCTTCGGCTGCTCCTGGCCCTCCTCCTCGTCCTGCGCGAAGGCCGTCATCGTGCCGAGCAGAACGCAGAGCGCCAACACCCCCAAACGCATATCCGTCCCCTACTCCGCCGCGCTTCGTCCGATCGCGCCCTGGCCGTAGCGCCGCTCAATATAGTCGATCACCATCTGTTTGAAGTCGGCGGCGACATTCGGCCCACGCAAGGTTACAGACTTCTTGCCGTCGACGAACACTGGCGCCGCCGGCGCTTCGCCGGTACCCGGCAGCGAGATGCCGATATCGGCATGTTTCGATTCGCCCGGCCCGTTGACGATGCAGCCCATCACCGCGACGTTGAGCGTTTCCACGCCCGGATATCGGCGCTTCCACTCCGGCATCGAGTCGCGGATGAAATCCTGGATGTCGCGGGCGAGCTCCTGGAACGTGGTGGAGGTCGTGCGCCCGCAACCGGGGCACGCCGCGACCAGCGGCACGAAGCTGCGGAAGCCCATGCTTTGTAGCAGCTCCTGCGCCACCTTCACTTCGAGCGTGCGGTCGCCGCCGGGCTCGGGCGTCAGCGAGATACGGATCGTGTCGCCGATCCCCTCTTGCATCAAAACCGAGAGCGCGGCGGAAGACGCCACGATGCCCTTCGAGCCCATGCCGGCTTCCGTCAACCCGAGATGCAACGCGAGATCGGAGCGCGAAGCGAGTAGCCGGTAGACCGCGATCAGATCCTGCACCGCGCTGACCTTGGCCGAGAGCACGATGCGGTCGGCACCGAGCCCAAGCTCCATGGCACGGCCGGAGCTGATCAGCGCCGATTGCACGATGGCTTCATGCATCACCTCGCGGGCGTCTTTCGGTTCCGGCGAGGCTGCGTTCTCGTCCATCAAACGCGTCAGCAAATCCTGGTCGAGACTGCCCCAATTCACCCCGATGCGGACGGGCTTGTCGTGCTTCAGCGCAATCTCGATGATCTGCGAGAACTGCTTGTCCTTCTTGTCCTTGAAGCCGACATTGCCGGGATTGATGCGATATTTGGCCAGCGCCGCCGCGCAATCCGGATAATTGGCGAGCAACGTGTGGCCATTATAATGAAAGTCGCCGACGATGGGCACATCGACGCCCATCGTCAGCAGCTTGTCGTGGATGTGCGGCACCGCCGCGGCGGCCTCTTCCCGGTCCACTGTGATGCGCACTAGCTCCGAGCCGGTCCGATGCAGGGCCGCGACTTGGGCCACCGTGCCCGCGATATCGGCCGTATCGGTATTGGTCATCGATTGCACCACGACGGGTGCCGCGCCGCCAATCGTGACGCCGCCGACATCGACCGGGATCGACCGTTTTCGCTGCATTCCGCCCATTGCCATGGCCCAAGATAAACCAGATTTGGAGCCCTGGCGCTAGCGCCTGCGATCCTTGTGACGCTAGGACGACAGCGCCGCGGTCAGCACCCCGACATTGTTCCTGAACATGTCGAGATAGGTCGGCGCCGGGCCATCTGGCGGCGACAGCGCGTCGGTATATAAAGTGCCGCCGATCTTGGCCCCAGTCTCCCTGGCAATCTGGTCGAGCAGGCGGTGATCGGTGATGTTCTCCATGAACACCGCCGGAATGTGCTCGGCCCTGATCTGCCGGATGATCTTGGCCACGTCCTTGGCGGAGGCCTCGGCTTCGGTGCTCACGCCCTCCGGCGCGATCACTTTCAGCCCATAGGCCGCGCCGAAATAGCCGAACGCGTCGTGGCTGGTGATGATCTTCCGCCGGTCCTCTGGCAGCTTCGCCAACGCCGCCTTCACCGCCTCGTCCTCAGCTCCGATCTCGTCGAGATATTTCGCGGCATTGGCCTCGTAAATCGCCTTGCCGTCCGGATCGACCGCGATCAGACCGTTGCGGATATTGGCGATATAGAGCTTGCCGTTGGCGAGGCTCTGCCAGGCATGCGGGTCGGTGATCTCTTCCGCCTTGCCGTCCTCCTCTTCGGTCATGGTGCGCGGTTTAACGCCTTCGCTCGCCACCACGACTTTGCCCTTGAAGCCGGAGGATTTCTCCAGCCGCTCCATCCAGCCTTCGAAGCCGAGTCCGTTCATGAAAAGAATTTGCGCGCCGGCCAGCGTCTTGGCGTCGGCAGGCGTGGGCTCGAACACATGCGCATCGCCGTCGGGACCGACCAGCGTCGCCAGCTCGATGCGGTCGCCGCCGACCTGTTTCACCATGTCGCCGAGAATGCTGAACGAGGCCACCGCCTTGATCTTGTCGGCGGCATCCGCACTTGCCGGCAATCCAAATATGCTTGCAAGAAGCAACAACGCCGCGAGAAACGTCTTCATGACCTCACTCTTTTGCTTCACGCCTCGAGATGTTTTTGCGGCACCAGCCGCAATAGCAATCCGCCGCGCGGACCCGCCAGCATCGACAACAGATAGAGGACACCGCTCACCAGCACGATGGCCGGACCCGTCGGCACGTTGCTGTGATAGGACACGAGCAGTCCGATCACGCTCGCCGCGATGCCTGCGAGTATCGAGGCCGCGATCATCGAGGAGAGATCTTCGGTCCAGAACCGCGCCGTTACCGCCGGCAGCAACATCATGCCGACCGCAAGCAGCGTGCCGAGTGCCTGAAAGCCGCTGACGAGATTGAGCACGACCAGCACCAGAAACAGCACATGCGTGGTGAGGCTTGGGCCGCCGACCGAACGCAAATATTGCGGATCGAAACATTCGAGCACCAGCGGCCGGTAGATCAGCGCCAGCGTGGTGAGCGTAACCGTCGCGATGGCGCCGATCAGAATCAGCGCCGAATCGTCGAGCGCGAGCACGGTGCCGAACAGCACATGCAGGAGATCGACATTGGAGCCTTTGATCGAGACGATCATAACGCCGAGCGCGAGCGACACGAGATAGAACGCGGCAAGGCTCGCATCCTCTTTCAATGAGGTGGAGCGCGCCACGAGGCCTGCAAGCAGAGCCACCGCGAGGCCGGCGGCAAAGCCGCCAAGGCTCATGGCGAATAACGAGAGTCCCGCGAGCAGATAGCCGATGGCAGCCCCCGGCAGGATGGCGTGGCTCAGCGCGTCCCCCATCAGGCTCATGCGCCTTAGCATCAGAAACACCCCGATCGGCGGCGCGCTAACCGAGAGCGCGAGCAGGCCGACCAGAGCCCGGCGCATGAATTCGAACTCGATGAACGGCTGGATGAGACCGTCGATCATGCGCGCTGCCGTTCCTTTTCCGCCTCTTCCTCGCGCGCGCAGATCGCGGCGTGGTCGTCGAAGCTCTGGGCGAAGGATTTGGCCTTGGCAAAGTTTTGTAGACTCAGCACTTTCGCCGTATCGCCCCAAGCAATGACTTCGCGCGCCAGCATCAGCGTGTGGGGGAAGGATTTCCGCACCTGCTCCATGTCATGCAGCGCCGCGATGATGGTGCGGCCCTCTTTGTGCCAGCGCTCGATCAACTGGATGAGATCGGCGACGGTTGTTGCGTCGACGGCGCGGAACGGCTCGTCGAGCAGGATCAGCGAAGCGTCTTGAAGCAGGAGCCGAGCGAAAAGCACACGTTGAAACTGTCCGCCTGACAGCGCGCCCACGGCACGCTTCTCCAGGCCTTGCAGCCCGAGCGCGGCAAGCGCCTCGCCGACTTTCAGCTTTTGCGTCTCCGACAGACCTCGAAAAGCGCCAATCTCGCGCCACAACCCCATCGCCACACAATCGAACACCGAGACCGGGAAGCTCCGGTCGATGTCGATCTGCTGTGGCAGATAGACGATGTCGCGCGACCCTCCGTTGAGCTTGATGCTGCCGTCGAGCGGCTTCAGCTCGCCGATGATGCCCTTGAGCAATGTCGATTTTCCGGCACCATTCGGCCCGACCAGCGCCAGCATGTCACCCTGCCCGATCATGCCATCGATATGGTGCACGGCCGGATGCCGGTCGTAGCCGAGCGTGAGATTCTGAAAGGCGATGGCTGGGCCTCGGTGCGCGATCACACTCATGCCAGCGCCCACCAGACGAGAGCCCACAGCGACAGCAGGAGGAGCCCGGCAATGGCGAGGCGCGCTCCCGCCGAGATCGGCAACAACGAGAATCCTAACGCCCGAGCCGCGCCGCCTCCCCCCTGATGATGATGGTCGTGAGGATGCAAGGTGCGCGCCTTTACGTTACGCGCGGGACGCGGTGCGACAGAGCTTGCAAAGTCCCGCAAGTTCGAGCGTGACCTGATCCGCGGCGATTTCCTTGGGCGCAAAGCCGAGCATCATGGCCTGGTCATCGTCCGACAGCGAAATCTCGACCACCTTCTGGCACTCGCGGCAAATGGCGAAGGCAAACTTGCCGTCGCATTTGCCGTGGCCGCAGGCGATGAAGGCCTGCCGCGATTGCAGGCGGTGCACCATGCCCTTCTGCATCAGCTCGTTCAGCGCGCGATAGACTGTCGGCGGATGCGAGATGCCGGATTTCCGCACCCGGTCGAGAATGTCGTAGGCGCTCAAGGGCGCGTCCGCCTTCTTCAGGCAGGACAGCACCTCGGTCTGATTGCGCGAGAGCTTCGCCGCTTCATGGTGATGATGGGTCGCGTTCATTGCGGTTGTTATAACATAACAGTTTCGACCGTCAAGCCCCGCGACTGTTCAGATTCGAGGAACCTCGCCGCCACCCAAGCCGTTTAACCATGAAGTTGGACCCGCTCTGAAGGCGGCGTCGCGACAAGACCAATGGATCTAGGAGTAACGCCATGAGAGTCTCTCTCGGATTGCCCCTTCTATTGATCGCCGGACTTGGCACGGGCGGTCTCGCGTTCGCCGCTGAGCCGACGACACCTAGCTCATCGGGCCAGGCCACCGCAGCGCCACAACAAGATCAGGCACCTGCAAGCGGACAAGCAAGCCAGCAGGCGGCCACGGCCCCTGCATCGGGAAACCCGCAAGACATCGCCAAGAGCGCTGGGAAAGGCACGTTAAAGAGTCCTTATCCAGACTTCGCCAGTGTCGCCGATGACGGCCATAAGAAATTCATGAGTGCCGGCTGCAACGGCTGCCATGGTGGCACCGGCGGCGGCGGCATGGGGCCGCCTCTGACCAACCCTGTCTGGGTCTATGGCAGCGACGACGACACGTTGTTCCGGCTGATCTCGCTGGGGTCTGACGACTTGAAGAAACAGGGCTATGTTCGCAAAGGTTCGGAGAACGTCGTCGGACCGATGCCGCCCATGGGCACTGTATTCAAGAGTCCAGACGATATCTGGAAAGTCATCGCCTGGATCAGGTCCGTGAATCCGTCCTCGGCAACCTCAGCGTCGACGGCGCTGCCATCGCCTCCACCTGCGCAGTAAGACCTGTCACTCGCTTGATCTGCCGGCCAATCTGCGCGTCAATAGAGCATGCCTGACCGCATCGAGATCGTCGAAGGCGACATCACCAAGCTTGACGTCGACGCCATCGTCAATGCCGCAAACAAGACTCTGCTCGGCGGCGGCGGCGTTGACGGCGCGATTCATCGGGTGGCCGGCCCGAGGCTTCGCGCTGCCTGCGAGGTCCTCGCCGGTTGCGACACCGGCGAGGCGAAGATCACGCTGGGTTTCATGCTGACCGCGCGCTACGTCATCCACACTGTTGGCCCGGTCTGGGGCGGCGGCGAGCGCGGCGAGGACCGGTTGCTCGCCTCCTGTTATCGCAACTCTTTGATGTTGGCGCACCACCATAGTCTCGCCTCGATTGCCTTCCCCGCGATCTCGACCGGCGCTTACGGTTTCCCGCCGCAGCGGGCAGCGATGATCGCGCTCAAGACCGTGCTGGGGACGTTGAATGAGTCCCCAACGATCGAGCGTGTAATCTTCTGTTGTTTCGGTGTGGACTCTCGCCGCCACCATGAAAGGGCGAAGGCAGGATTGAGCACAGCGATTTAAGCAATATTCGCCGAGAACGGCGCTTTGCATCGGATCGCCTGCCGCGCTAATCTTCCCCATTGCCCGCGATTCTTACCTCACGCGGAGGCTATGTTCGATGGACGCGCTCGACCCACTTCTGCTTTCGCGCATCCAGTTCGCCTTCACCATCTCGTTTCACATTCTTTTCCCGTCCTTCACCATCGGACTCGCTGCCTGGCTCGCCGTGCTGGAGGCACTGTGGCTGAAGACCGGCAAAGCGGTCTACATGGAGCTCGCGCGGCATTGGACCAAGATCTTCGCCGTCTCCTTCGGCATGGGCGTCGTCTCCGGTCTCGTTCTGTCTTACGAATTCGGCACCAATTGGAGCGAGTTCTCGCGGCTCGGCGGCAATGTCATCGGCCCATTGATGGCCTATGAAGTGCTCACCGCCTTCTTTCTCGAAGCGGGCTTCCTCGGCATCATGTTGTTCGGCTGGAATCGCGTGCCGCGCGCGGTGCATTTCGTCGCGAGCCTGATGGTCGCGAGCGGCACGCTGATCTCCGCGTTCTGGATTCTCGCCGCCAATAGTTGGATGCAGACCCCGACCGGTCATGTGATGGGCAGCGACGGCGTGCTCCATGTCGCCAGCTGGTACCAGGTGATCTTCAATCCCTCCTTCCCCTATCGCTTCTCGCACATGGTGGCCGCGGCCTATCTCACCACCGCCTTCATGGTTGGCGGCATCGGCGCCTGGTACATTTTGCGCGACCGCAACATCGCCCATGGCCGTATCATGCTCGGCATGGGCTTGAGCCTGATCGTCTGGCTCGCGCCGCTGCAGCTCCTCCTCGGCGACATGCACGGGCTCAATTCGCTTAAATATCAACCCGCCAAGATCGCCGCGCTGGAAGCACATTGGAATACGGGGACCGAAGTGCCGCTGATCCTGTTCGCGCTTCCCGACCCCAAGGCCGAGACCAATCATTTCGAGATCGCGATCCCAAGGCTTGGCAGCCTGATCCTCACCCATGACTGGAACGGCGAGATCAAAGGCTTGAAATCGTTTTTGCCGGAAGACCGACCAAACCCGATCATCCCCTTTTTCGCCTTCCGCATCATGGTCGGCATCGGCATGATCATGATCGCGCTGGGGCTGACCGGCGCCGTGCTCTGGTTCCGCGGCGGCCTCTATACCAACCGCTTATTCCTGAAGGCGATGCAATTCGCCGCTCCGCTCGGCTTCCTCGCCGTGCTGTCCGGCTGGTTCGTCGCGGAGGTCGGCCGCCAGCCTTGGACCGTCTACGGTCTGTTGCGCACCGCGGACTCCGTCTCGCCGGTACCCGGCGGCAGCGTATTCTTCTCACTGGCGCTGTTCGTGCTCGCTTATGGCGTCGTGTTCGGCGCCGGCGTCTATTACATCGCCAAGCTGGTGCGTGCCGGGCCTAACGCAACCCCGCCGATCGGCGCCGAAGGCGATGCATCGCGAAGGCCGATGGAGGCGGCGGGCAATCCATGACCGAATATCTCCCCATCCTGCTGCCGATGATCTGGGCGTCGATCCTGGCGCTCGCGGTATTCCTCTACGTGCTGCTCGGCGGCTACGATCTCGGCCTTGGCGTGCTGTTCCCGCTCGCGCCCTCGCATAAAGATCGCGACGCCATGATGAACTCGGTGGCGCCGTTCTGGGACGGCAACGAGACTTGGCTCGTGATGGGCGGCGGCGGCCTGCTTGCGGCCTTTCCCCTCGCCTATTCCGTGATGCTCCCTGCGCTCTACATCCCGCTCATTCTCATGCTGATCGGGCTGATCCTGCGCGGCGTCGCCTTCGAGTTCCGCTTCAAGTCGGAGCGCTATCGCTATCTGTGGGATCTCGCCTTCGCCGGCGGTTCGATCACCGCCGCCTTGATGCAGGGCGTGGTCATGGGCGCCTTCATTCAGGGCTTCAAGGTCGTCGACAACAAATTCGCCGGCGGCGCCTTCGATTGGCTGACGCCATTCTCGGTGGTCACCGCGCTCGCGCTGCTCTCAGGCTACGTTCTGCTCTCCGCAGGCTGGCTGATCATGAAAGGCGACGACGATTTGCGCGACTGGGCCTATCGCGTGGCGCGGAAAGCGCTCGTCGTGCTCGCGGCCTTCATTCTGATCTTCAGCGTCTGGACCCCGTTCCTGCATCCCGAGATCGCCGCGCGCTGGTTCAAGCCGGCGCATATGGTGATGCTCTCGCCCGTGCCGCTGATCACGGCAGTGTCCGTCATAGCACTCTGGCTCGCGCTTGATCGCCGCTACCGCTACGCGCCCTTCCTGCTCGGTGTCGTGATCTTTCTGCTCTGCTACACGGGACTCGCCGTCAGCCTGTTCCCCTTCATCATCCCGCCCGACATCTCCATCTGGAAAGCTGCCGCCGCGCCCGAATCCCAACTCTTTATGTTGTATGGCGCGGTGCCGCTCTTACCGATCATTCTCGGCTACACCGCCTACTCCTATTATGTGTTCTGGCAGGTCGGCGATGAGGGTTATCACTGAGCCGGTAGGCATTGCCGGCCGCTGCGAACTGCCGATTGATCTAGATCAATCCCCACAGCACGGCCATTGTAGGGATAGACGCACAAGCAACCCACCAGCCAATTGGAGAAATGAGATGCGCAGTGTTTTGATATTTCTACTTTGCTCAACGCTGCTGGCAGGTTGCGACAAGCTTGCGTCCAAGCCGGCATCGCTGGACGAGATCGCCAAGGTCGTCGAGGCTCTGCGCACCGCAGGGTGCACCGGCCTCAAAAAGCTAGAGGTTGAGTCCGACGAATTCGAAGTGGACGGCGTGGTCTGCGCCGAAGGCGAGAGCTACGACGTCAAGCTCGACAAGAGCTTCAACATCATTTCCAAGCGAAAGGACCATTTATAGGGCCAGGTACCGGGGCGCAAATTTGACGCAGCGCCGAACAGCTCAAACAACGAACAATCTGCTATGTCTCCGAACCGGCTAGCCTGACGGGCGCGGTACGGAATTCCAGGATGGCAAACGGCGCAAGCCTTGGCGCGAGCAAAGTCCCCGAGGTCACGCTCGGATTTTGGATCATCAAGATCCTCGCAACAACGCTTGGCGAGACAGCCGGCGACACCGTCACCATGACGATGGACCTGGGCTACCTTGCCGGCACGGCGATTTTTCTTTCCACCCTGCTGGTGTTGGTTGCTCTCCAGATCGCTGCCAAGAAATTTCACTCCTACCTTTATTGGTCCGTCATCGTGGCCTCCACCACGGCCGGCACCACGATGGCCGATTTTGCCACCCGCTCCTTGGGGATCGGCTACATGGGAGGTTCGTTGATCCTATTTGCCGCCCTCATGATCGTACTTAGCCTCTGGTATTGGGCGCTCGGCTCCATTTCTGTGGACAGGGTCAACACGCCTACAGTGGAAGCGTTCTACTGGGTGGCGATCACCTTCTCGCAAACCTTGGGTACGGCCCTAGGTGACTGGATCGCAGATTCCGGCCTCGGCTATGAAGGCGGAGCGCTCATATTCGGTGCCGGACTGGCGCTGGTTGCAGCTGCCTATTTTTGGTCGAGCGTTTCACACGTCCTGCTGTTCTGGATTGCCTTCATCTTGACCCGACCTTTGGGTGCCACCATCGGCGACTTCCTCGACAAGCCTTTGGATCACGGTGGGCTCGACCTCAGTCGCCCGATCGCCTCAGCGGCCATTGCAGTCTTGATGATCGCCTGCATCTTGTTGTTTCCGCAACAAGCCGGCGGTCATCCCCAGCGTTCCGAGCAGGGCGCGCGATAGGCGCCCCTACCACTTCCCTGACAAATCGTGCTGCATCAGCCGCCGCTTCAGGAGGCCAATGCGCCCAGCTGCCTGCTCGATCCGCGCTCGCGGGATGGTGCCGTCATTGGCGGCTTTGAGCATGATCGCGTGAATCTTGGCGCCAAGCTCGGGATCGCGCGACTTCACATTGGAGAACACGATAAGATCGGTGCCGGCATTCACTGCCCTGACCACGCGCTCTTGCAATGAATATTTCTCGCGCACCGCGCCCATCTCCAGATCGTCGCTGACGATGACACCCCTGAACCCAACACCGGCTGGATCCCGGAGCTCCTCCATCGCGCGCGCCGAGAGTGACGCCGGCAGCATCTCGCCGTCGCTAAAGTCCGGATGATAGAGATGGCCGACCATCACTATGTCGAGCATGCCGTCTTTCGCCAGGATGCGATACGGATCGAGCTCGACCTCGCGCCAGGTCTTCGACACGTCGGCGAGCCGCAAATGGCTGTCCGCGCGGCTTGAGCCATGTCCGGGAAAATGTTTCGCGACCGTGACGATATTCGCCGCGCGATGCGCCACGATGAAATCGCGCGCGAGATTGGCAACGAGAACCGGGTCGGCGCCATAGCTCCTCTTGCGCTGCACGATCACCCTGTTGCTGTCATTGAGGCTGAGGTCGACCACGGGGCCGAAATTGAGATTGAAGCCGGCGTCCGCGAGCTCATGCGCCATGCTGCTATAGAGCCGCACCACGCTCTCGGGCGTGCTGTAGCTCGGATTGCGCCCGACATTTCGCGCCGAGGGGAAATTCGTGTAGCCGTTCCGCCGTGTAAGGCGAGAGACCAATCCGCCTTCCTGATCAACAGCAATGAACGGAATCGGGTCGGCCTTGGCGTTGCCAAGAAATGCGGTGAGATTTTTCAGCTGCTTCGCCGAGTCGATATTTTCCGGATAGAGCACTACCCCGCCGATCACGCCTTCCGCGAGCAGGTCTCGAACCGCGATGACGCCTGCATCTTTCTCGCCCGCGCCGGCGAACCCCACCATGATCATCTGCCCGATCTCCCGATCAAGCAGGCCCGCCGCGGTTTCGGGAGCGGAGAATGCCGCGACCACACTCTTGGCGGCGTCCGCCGCCAATGCGGCGAGCACGTCGAGGGGATTGGGGATATTGGCGTCGTCGTTGGCGAGCGCGGGCTGACCGAGCGGCGCAACAACCAGCATGAGCGCCGCCGCAACCAAGCCCGTTCCGATCAAGTTGCGCATTTTCATGGAAGAATCCTCGGGCCCATTGGGCCTGTACGCCATTCTACCGGGCTCTGTGACAATTCAAAGGTCGCGCCCGGCCAAAACCCTTGAAATTTGGGGGCGCCCCGCCCGGGAAATGCTATGATCCGCCCAAAGACTGCCACTGGGAGGCTGTGATGCTGGTCCGAGTCTGCTCCTGGAAATACGTTCTCGCTGCGGTCGGCATCCTCTCCCTCGTCTCCGGCACCATCCTCATTGCCGATTTCCCCGCCTTCGCGGGTAAACACGGCGGTGGTGGCGGAGTGGGCGGTGGCGGCGGAGGCGGCAAGCACAAACAGGGTGGCGGCGGAGGCGGCGGTGGCTGTCCGCCGCCTTTGGTGAAGAAAGGCGGCGCCTGCGTCATGCGCGGCGGCGGAGGCGGCAACAAAGGCAGCAACCAGGCCGGTCAAAACCGCCGCAACGACAAGGGCGGCAAGCAGCAAGGCAAGAAGCACGACGACGGCCCCAAGAATGTCAAGCAACGCGACGGCGATAAGAACCGCGCGCAAGGCAACAAGGACAATAACAACAACAAGCATCAAGGCGACGGCGGCCGCGACCAAGCCGGTGGCGGCGAAAATAAGGGAGATAATAAGGGACAAGGCGGTCGCGACAACGGATCGGACGGCGGGCGCGCCGGACCCGACATCGCCGACTGCAAGCTGCCCAAAGTCTATTCGAAAAAGGCCGAGAAATGCGTGTATCCGCACGAGAACCCCGACAACGACGAGCCACAACACGCGAAATGCGACAAGCCTTATCACTACTCGGAGCGCGAGGAGCGCTGCGTCAAGGATGACGACCACGAGCCCGAGCACGCCAATTGCTATGAGCCTTATTATTACTCGGGAAAGCATCATGCTTGCGTGAAGCGCGACGGCCCCGACATCCATCCCGTCGATTGCCGATGGCCGCTGGTGCGGATGGGCGACATCTGCGTTTGTCCGCCCGGCAGGATCTACCGCAACGGCATTTGCGAGACTCCGCCGGTCATTGTCGTCGACCCGCCGCGCGGCGGCCCACCGTCTTACATCCCGCCTGACGGTCCCCCGCCGGGACCGCCGCCTGGCGACAGCGGCCCACCGCCAGTCGACGCAGGTCCGCCGCCGCAAGAGCCCGAGCCGGTCGCGGCGCCGGTCGCGGATCGCTGCCTGCCACAAGATCTCTACGATCTCTTGAACGAGACTTACGGCAAGCGCCCGGGCTTGAGCGTCTGCCCGAAACCGTGTCTGCCGAAGCCGCTGTCTTATTCCGACACCGAGCT
>DATBSU010000012.1:0-3425 GCA_036559585.1 Methyloceanibacter sp. | reverse complement strand
TGCATTGTGGATTCGAAACACGATGAGGACGGGCTGTGGCTCGAATTGCCGGACATAGGCTGGCTTGGCTGCTGACGCTCGGCGTCGTTTGCCTCGCGCTCCTACCGAATCTCGCCAAAGCCCAACCCTGGAATCCATCCGGCATCTATGGCGGACCCTACGGCGCGCCCATCGTCGTGCCCCCGCCGCCAATGCCCGATCCGGCCTTCGAGCTCGGCACAAGGATGTGGTTCAGCCAGGGCACGACCAATTTCGGCTTCAACTCACAAAAAGCCAATCCCGCGTTGGGCAATCCAACATCAACGCTGAGCTATGACGATTTGGATGGAGTGTCCGCTGAGGCCACCTTCAGAGCGAAGAACGACACCGGCATGGTGTTCAAGGGCTTCGTCGGTGGCGGCGGTATCGTCTCAGGCAGCCTCGACGATCAGGACTACCTGAAGCACCAGATCCGCTTCTCCGATACCTTTAGCGATGTCGAAGGCAGCAACATGGTCTACGGCACGATCGACCTCGGCTATGACTTCAAGCTCAATGACGACCTCAAACTAACTCCATTCGTCGGCTTCAACATGTGGCAGGAGACAGTCGACGCTTTCGGTGCTCGTTGCCTCAAGGACGAGGTGCAAGGAGCATTCTGCGGACCGCCGGGCCGCGTCGCGGTGCCTTTCACCACCAAGGTTATTCACAACGAGACGAATTGGGCCTCGCTCCGACTCGGCACCGGAGTGGAGACAAAGCTGACCGATCGCGTCACCTTCGTCGGCGACTTCGCGCTTCTGCCCGGCGCCTATGTTTGGAACGAGGACAGCCATCGGCTGCGTCGTGATCTCGGGCCAATTCCCAATATCGAGGATCGCGGCACCGGCTGGGGCGCCCAGATCGAGGCCGAGCTTCGCTATGACATCAGCCCAAACTGGACGGCCGGCGCCGGCGTCCGCTACTGGTACGCGACCACGAGCGGCGTGACCGACTTCGTGAATTTCGGTGTCAAATCCGATCTTGAGGATTTCACCACTGAGCGCTTCGGCGTGATCACCGATGTCACCTATCGTTTTGCGACGTATTAGGAGGCCTGCTTCGAAGGTGGAAACAACGACACATCCGGGCTAAAACGCGGGCTCGGGCGAGCGACTTGAACAGGAAGGCGATCTGCTCCTATCTCGTCCTTCGCAGCGAGCGGCGCCGGCATAGCTCAGTTGGTAGAGCGGCTGATTTGTAATCAGTAGGTCAGGGGTTCGAATCCTCTTGCCGGCACCAATAAGTCCGTTCTGGTTGTTGAGTTCATCGACGAGGCGATCAACCGACTTAAGCTTGCGACCATGAGATTCACGAGACTCACATTCTGCTTACTGGCGACCGCGAGCCTGCTCGCCGCTTGCGACGAAGAAGGCCATTTTCTGTTCAAGCATTTCGTCGAGGTCGAGCGCGACCGTCCGACGCCAGCAGAGTATCAGCAACAGGTAGCGGACTGCTTCTACGACAGCGCGAACGATCAGATGGGAGCAGAGGGATATTCGGTCCTAATTGCTTATTTGACGGAGATTGGCAATCGCGAGGACAGGAAAAACCTGCGCAATCTCCCGATCGCAAAGCAGGTCAAATACATGGCCTACGGACAGATCGCGACGGACTTGTATCTCGGCTGCCGGTCTCAGCTCGTGCCGCAGACGGCTTTGAATGAATCTTGCCGGGGCAAACAAGATTGTAGCGCGGCCCGGTAGCGGTCAACCAAACCCTCGATATCCAAGGCGAGATGTATCAAGCACTTAGCGCGCCGCCGAGAGCCGTGAAGAACAGTTCAGGCCTCGTGTCGACTCGTGCTAATAAGAAGCCGGGAAAACTCCAAAAAAGGGGGGAACGATGCTTGAAACACTACTCGTAACATTGGTGATTGGCGCCATTGCCGGCTGGCTCGCTGGCGTCATTGTGCAAGGCTCTGGCTTTGGCCTTGTGGGAGATATCCTGGTCGGGATCGCTGGCGCGCTTGTCGCCGGCTTCTTGTTCCCGGCGCTCGGCATTGGTTTCACGATTGTGGGCGGCATCGTCGGCGCCATCATCACCGCCGCGCTCGGCGCGATCATTCTGCTCCTTATAGTCGGCTTGATCAGAAGGCTTATGGCCTAGTCCAGCCGACCAAGCTGAGGGCTGGCATTACGCCGCGCGCCTGATGTCAGGTGCGCGGCCATTGTCGCTGTTGCTGGCATCGCTGTTTGCGCCGGCTATCGCGTGGCAGGGACTTCTTGACCATCCTTGAGAATAGCCGGTTTTGCCGCCGCCTGACGCCTTGAGCTTGCCTTCAGGCGCGCTTAAGTCTCAAGGCGAGGAAGTCGCGAAACTGCCCCTCAAGATTGGAGCCTCCCGCTGACAAAACCGACCCTCCCCGTTTCCGCGTTCCTTGCCGCTGCGTTGCTGGCGCTGGTCGTTGTCCTGCCTGGCGCCTTCGCCGAGGACCATACGCAGTCCTCCACGCCGCAGACGAACGAAGCGCAATCTGCCCCGCCCGAGACAAAACTGGCGGCAGAAGCGAAGCCCGCGCCCGAGGCCAAGCCGGAGCTGCTGCCGCCAAGCGCCATCACGCAGCATACCATCAAGCTAGGCAATGAGACCGTTTCCTACACCGCCGAGATCGGCGCGCTTCCTTTGCGCGACGCGGAAGGCGCGGTGACCGCAAACATCTACTACGTGGCCTATACGCGCGATCCGAAGGACGCCAAACGACCCATTAGTTTTGTCTTCAATGGCGGTCCAGGTGCTGCCTCCGCCTATCTCAATCTCGGCGCTCTCGGCCCGCGCATCGTCGACACCACCGCGAACGGCGAATTGCTCGGTCCACCGCCAAGACTGATCGACAACGATCAGACCTGGCTCGGCTTCACCGACCTCGTCTTTATCGATCCGGTGGGCACCGGTTTCAGCCGCGCCACCAAGAACGAAGACAAATTCTATGGCATAAAGCAGGACACCGAAGCGCTGTCGGAATTTGTCCGGCTCTTCCTCGTCAAGTCAGGCCGTATGATCTCCCCGGTTTATTTTGTCGGCGAGAGTTATGGCGGCTTCCGCGCCGCGAACCTGACCCACTCTTTGCAAAAGGAAGGAATCCTGTCGCCAAGCGGAATGATCCTGATTTCGCCCGCGCTCGAATTCTCCCTCCTCAATACCGACGATTACGATCCGCTCGCCTGGGCGCTGCCTTTGCCGTCGCTTGCGGCAGTCAATTTCGAGCAGAAGGGCGTGGCCGGTCGCGACTCGCTCGCGGCGGCTTTGAAGGAGGTGGAGCATTATGCGCTGACCGACTATCTCGTCGCGCTCGCCTCGGGCAACGCGCAAGGCGGCAAGGAAGCCAGTAAGACCGTTGCGAAATTGACGGGGCTTCCTCTCGATCTTGTCGAGCAGCAAAACGCGCGCATCACGCCTCATTTGTT
>DATBSU010000011.1:0-3006 GCA_036559585.1 Methyloceanibacter sp. | reverse complement strand
TGAAACCCTAGTTTATTGATCAACGTACACTGATGAACTCAGCGGTCCTGTCATGTCTATTTCGGCCCAGGAGGCCTTCAAACGGAACTGGTATTGGGGAGGCCTGCTGCTCCTAGCCGTTTTGATCGGTGCCGTTGCCTTTCTCATGCCGAGCAAGATCAGCGTGCATGAGCTGAGAAATGAGGCGGAAACCGCCAGCAATCGCTTGCAGGCACAGCTGGCGCAAGATCCGGGTATTTTGCTCGATGCGCTGAACCGTCCCTCTCTTGCACCGGAACTCAGTGAGGTCTTCGAAAAATCGGGCTATGAGCACCGCGTGCTCCGTTACGAGCTCTATGACGCTGAAGGCAAACTGGTTTTTACCAGCGGCAGGTCCGGGCTCGATCTTGGCGAGCGCATCGCGCAGGCGATGGGATCCAAGGCTCCCGCGAGCGCCGGCGTGGTGGTGCGCAGCAGCTCTGGGAAGGGATCGCTGCCAACCCATTTTGCCGTACTGACACTCCCAATCTCACTCAACGGCGAGCCACGCGGCACGCTCGTCGCCTATCTCGACCAGAGCGAGCAAGCCAACGTGCTCTCGGACTATTTCGGTCTCATCGCCGCCATCTGCATGATGCTGCTTGGCATGGTGATTGCGGCACCTGCAGTCTTCTCGTGGATGCGCAGCAATGAGCGCCGCAAAGCAGAAGTGCAGTTGCGCTTTCTCGAAAGTCACGACGTCCTCACGGGACTGCCAAACCGCAAAGCTTTTAACGACCGCCTCGCCGAGGCGATGAGCCGCATGGAGCGTGACGGTACGCATATCGCGGTGCTCTGTCTCGACGTGGATCGGTTCAAGGAGATTAACGACGCGGTCGACATCGCCGGCGGCGATGCGGTGTTGCGCGAAATCGCCAGCCGCATCCATGACGCGCTTCGCGAGGGCGACCTGCTAGGCCGCCTCGCCGGCGATGAATTCGCGATGGCGCTCGTCGATATCACCAATCTCGGCGATGTGATGGCCTTTATGAACAGGCTGATCGAGGCGCTGCGGCGTCCTTTCCGCGTCAGCGACAAAGATCTGGTCTGCACTACCAGCGTTGGCATTGCGCTCGCTCCGGGCGACGGCGACAGTGCTCCCATCGTTCTCCGACATGCTGCAATCGCACTCGCCCGCGCCAAGAGCGACGGTGGGCAGCGCATGTGCTTCTTCGAGCAAAGCATGGACAAGGCGCTGCAGCGCCGACGTCTGGTCGAACATGAGCTGCGCCTGGCGCTCAGCCGCGATGAGTTCGACGTGGTCTATCAGCCGGAATTCGACCTCGTCACCGGGGTGCAATGCGCTGCCGAGGCGCTGATCCGCTGGCACCATCCGGTGCATGGCAAGATCGCGCCCACCCATTTCATTTCCGTCGCCGAGGATACCGGACTAATCGTGCCTCTCGGCGAATGGGTGCTGAGGCGAGCCTGCAGCGATGCCATAACGTGGCCGGCGCCTCTCACGGTCGCGGTCAATCTCTCGCCGGCGCAGTTCCGCGACGGCGACATCGCCGAAACGGTCGCCGATATCCTGCACGAGACCGGCTTGCCGGCCCATCGTCTTGAGCTTGAGATCACCGAAAGCCTCCTCATCAACGATACCGAGGAGGTGCTCGACAAGCTGAACCGTCTGCGCAAGCTCGGCGTCTCCATCGCCATGGACGATTTCGGCACGGGCTATTCGAGCTTGAGCTATCTCGCCCGGTTTCCCTTCAACAAGATCAAAATCGACCGATCCTTCATTCGCAACATGGCCCAGGATTCGGTGGTCAATGCGATCGTGAAGACCATCATCGCGCTTGGACGATCGCTCGGGGTGACAATCACCGCCGAAGGCGTGGAGACCGAGGAACAGGCCAAGCTATTGCGCGATTATGGCTGCCCGCAGGTGCAAGGATTCCTCTATGGCTATCCGGCGCCGATGAACTTCGCCAGCATCGCACCAAGCAAGCTCAAGGCCGTCAAGGGCGAGTGTTCCGCCGCTTAAGAGTTCAGCGTGTCGTCGTGGTGGTGCGCTGGGGCTTCGGACGCGGTTGGGATTGGAAGAAGCCGCCAAACATTCCGCGCGATTGCGTTCTCGTAACGCTCGCCTGACGCCTCACGTGAGGCCTGGCAGCCTTCGCTGCTGTCGTGCGCGGCTTCAATGCAGGCTTCGGCTTTTCGGCGGGAAGCGAAACCGTCGTGGCAGGCTTGGCCTCTTCTTGTGGAATCGCAGCGGTAGGCGCCGGATCTGCCACCGAAACAATCCCGGCATTGTCCGCCGGGGGCTGTGACGAGGCTGGGCTCGCGTTGCTGACCAAATCGGGAGTGGAGGGAGCCGCTGCTGTGACGGGCGCGGGTTCGGGCGTAACTCTGTCGCCCGGAATGGTGTCGGCGTTCTCAGGAATATCCCGCAGTGCCGAAGTCACATCGGACGACTCAGGCGTCGATGAAAGGCTGGCCGCTGGGCTTGGCTTCGGGGAATCCGGTGTCTCGGCGCCTTCTGCCGGCTCCGACGACGGCATCACTTCGACATTGACGATGGTGTCACGGACGATGGCGTCCTGCTTGATGGCGCCTTGGGCGATCCCGGCGTCTTGCCCCGTTAGCATGAGGAGTGCAGGCAGCACCGCCGCGAGGCAGAGCGCATGAACGGCGGCGACGCCGAGGACGAAAAGGAAGAGTCGAGATCGGTCCTGTTCAGGCACGGCAGCGGGCTTGGCTCAAGGTTGCTGGGAACGCCGTTACGCTCGCTACGCTTCGCCCGGAATTAGCTGAGTCGGCCCCTCTGCGGCAACCCCCTAATTTTCAATCACAATTCGAGGCGCCGGCCGGGAGTCGCTCTTCGCATCTTGCAACTCGGCCCACGTTCGATCCGCGATCTGACGAAAAGCCTCGGCTGCCGGCGATGCCGGATCGGTCACGACGATGGGCCGGCCCTGGTCGGACAATTCGCGCACGCTCATGGTGAGAGGCACCTCGCCGAGGAAGGGAACGCCCAGCCGTTCC
>DATBSU010000010.1:0-5460 GCA_036559585.1 Methyloceanibacter sp. | reverse complement strand
TCGCCGTGATGATGATGGCGCAGGCAATAAGAACACGCATGGTTAGTCCCCCGTTCGTTGGTTTATTCTGGGACTCACCTTATAGCGTTTCGCCGGAAATGTTTGTGACTCTTTGGCCACAGTGGAGAGATTTCGTGCTCCAGGCGCCCGGTCCATCCAGCTAAAAAAAGCCTCATCGGGTTCGCCTATATAATTGATTTTCAAAATTATTTTTACGCTGCTGAGCACGCGCCTGGTTAGTCGCTCCCACACACGGGTGATAAATTCTCCCCACGGGTCGATTGGCCCCAAACCAAACCGGGGAGACTCGAAGGAACCACTCGGAAGCCTCGGGGGAACCGACCCTTTGTGTTAGGCTGCCGAAGTTGGCGGAAATTGGCGATTGGTGCGCCCGGCACGGCTCGAACGTGCAACCCCCAGATTCGAAGTCTGGTGCTCTATCCGTTGAGCTACGGGCGCCAGCGCACAGCATAAGAGCGAAACCGCCGAAAAGCGATTTCGCTCTTAAAGTTCTGAGAATCGACCGTCTCGCGACAGCTGATCCCTACTAGTAGCAATAATCCCAATATCCGTTGATCATCGCCGGGTCAGACCAATACCAGCAAAGATTGGAAGCGGGGGCGATCGGCGCGACGCCGACGGCACCAACGGCGAGGACCGTTCCAAGCGCCACGCCGGCGACGAAATTGCCGTAATAGGGCTTCCGGTACCAACCGCGCACGGGGCGCACGACGACCACACGCTTATTCACGTAGGTCTTGTTGACGTAGGTGTTGCGCCTAACAACGGTATTCTTCTGGCCTTTCGAGACCACGGCCTTGCCGCCATGGGGCCCGCGCACAACCATTTTATTGTTGCCGCCACCGCCGCCTTGGCCGCGGGCCTGGCCGCCACCCTTTCCTTTGCCTTTGCCGCCACCCTGGCCGACCTGGATCAGGAGCTTGTCGGCGGTCGAAGCATGGTCAAGCACGCCAGCGCCACCGACGCCGGCGAAGGCAAACTGGCTGGGTGCGGTCATGGTCACCGCAAACGCCGCGGTAAC
Source organism: Methyloceanibacter sp. (assembly GCA_036559585.1). Lineage (GTDB taxonomy): Bacteria > Pseudomonadota > Alphaproteobacteria > Rhizobiales > Methyloligellaceae > Methyloceanibacter. The sequence continues at coordinate 4,418 of DATBSU010000010.1, read as the reverse complement.
GACAGCCGAGAGCGCGGAACGCAATGGGGCCCAGCCTCTGCGGTCGGCGCCATGTTTCGTTTCAAGCATCATGTTTGAAGTCCTCCAAAGGTGAAGCAAAGGCGATCCTGTCTAGACGATGCTTAGCGCTTCCGTTCGCAGGACGAGAAATCGGAAGGAAGCGCCGATTCGCCGGATGGCCAAGTCGCAAGCTATCAAAACCCGGAAGGTGGCAGAGCGATGGCATGGCAAAATCAAATCTAATCGAAGCCTAGAAACGGAAACCGGGAGAATTGCCTCGCGACTTCCGCTATCATCATAACGCCCCAAGGTGGAAAGCGTTCGGGTGTGGAAATCACGCTTTACCTCCCTCTGGGGATTGCTAGACTAGTCCCATCGTATAATGCCGCGGCCGCCTCGCCCGAGGCAGGGGTTTGGCGGTTCGCGCGGTTTAGAGGTTCATTACCGTGACTGAGCCGAGCGGAATTCCCCGCACGGCTGCCACGGCTCCGCGTGACGCCAATGCCATGCGGAGCGAGACCGATTGTAACGGCGGCGGCCCAGCGCGCGATGTGGCGCGGGTGCTGCTGGGCGCACCGGCGCAAGGTCTCGGAGCGGCAGCAAGGGGCGAAAACGATCGAGGCACGCCCAATCGCGGGCCTGCCGCCAAGGTTTATGGCGCCCTCGATCTCGGCACCAATAATTGCCGCTTGCTCGTCGCCAGGCCCTCGCGGCGCGGTTTCTTCGTCATCGATGCCTTCTCCCGAATTATTCGGCTCGGCGAGGGCGTATTGCGCTCGGGCAGGCTGTCGGACGCCGCCATGTCCCGGACGGTGGACGCGCTCAGGGTCTGCTCGGACAAGATGCGCCGGCGCGGCGTGTCGCGGTCGCGCTTGATTGCGACCGAGGCTTGCCGGATCGCCGAAAATAGCGGCGAGTTCATCAAGCGGGTGAAGACCGAGACGGGTCTTTCGATCGAGATCGTCAGCCGGGAAACCGAGGCCAAGCTCGCGGTCTCTGGCTGCGCCTCGCTGATCGACCGAAATGCCGATTGGGCGCTGGTATTTGATATTGGCGGCGGCAGCTCGGAGTTGATCTGGCTCGACTTAAGCAATTTGCAGCGCCCCTGGCGCCGGTCCCTGTTCGACCGGCTCGACGTGCAGAATTCCATCGCGGCGTGGACGTCGTTGCCGGTCGGCGTCGTCAGTCTCGCCGAACGCCATGGTGGACGGGACGTAACGCCTGAGGGTTACGAGGCCATGGTCCGCGACGTCATGCAAAGCCTCGCCGCGTTTGAAGCCGAGCATCGCTTTGGCGAGAGGACCGCGGGGCGCGGCGTGCACTTCCTCGGGACGTCAGGCACGGTCACGACGATCGCCGGCATTCACCTCGCGCTTCCAGTCTATGAGCGGTCGCGCGTCGACGGCTGTTGGCTCGGCGCGGGCGAGGCTCGCGACGTTTCCCATAAGCTTCTTGCTATGAACTATGCCCAGCGCGCGGCGCAGCCTTGCATCGGCCATGAGCGGGCCGACCTCGTGCTTGCGGGCTGCGCCATCCTCGAGGCGCTGCTCAGGATCTGGCCCTGTGAGAGGTTGCGCGTGGCGGATCGGGGTTTGCGCGAGGGGATACTTGCGACCTTGATGGCGGAGGATGGGCATGACCGCCGCCCTGGCCAGCGCAATCGCGAACCGGATGAGCGCGCCGCGCCCTGAAACTGTTACCCAGGTGGCGGCGCTTCGCTTGGGCTCGCCACCGGTTTGCCACGTCCCGAAAGGCTTGCGCCGGCGTTCTTCGGCATTCCCTTGAAGATAAAAATCGACGTCGCCGAGACCAGCGCGACGACAATGAAGGCGAGGGCGAAGTCGTTCGTGGCGACTTGCGTCGTGCCGTGCCAATAGCGCTGAAACTCCAGCACCAGCGCTCCAATCGCCACGCCGGCTGAGAGCGACAGTTGCTGCGCCACGCTGGCAAAGCTCGTCGCCTGACTCATATTGGCCTGGGCGATGTCGGCATAAGCCAGAGCATTGATGGAGGTGAATTGCAGCGAGCGGAAGAAGCCGCCGGCGAGCAGGATCGCGAGAATGACGATTTGCGGAGTCGACGGCTGGAACAAAGCGACCGCCGCGATGAATGTGCAGGCGATGACGGCGTTGACCAGCAGCACGCGACGGAAGCCGAAACGTCGGAGGATCGGCGCTGCGGCGGTCTTCATGGTGATGGCCCCGACAGCGCCGGCAAACGTGAGCATGCCGGATTGGAACGGCGTCATGCCGAAGCCGAGCTGAAACATCAGCGGCAAGAGAAACGGCATGGCGCCGATACCGACGCGAAACAGGAAGCCGCCGACCACGCTGGCGTAAAATGTCTCGATCTTGAGGAGGCGAAGATTGATCAAGGGCGCCGGAATCGCCTTCGCATGGCGCACATAGAGAAAACAGAAGACGATGCCGAGCGCCATAAGCGCGAGCGACATGGTCTGCGGCAACAGATCCTGTCCGATGGTGGTGAAGCCGAAGGCGAGGCCGGACAAACCGACACCGGACAGCACGAAGCCCTTCAGGTCGAGCGGCGGCAAATTCTTCTCGCGAAAATTGCCGATGAAGCGTGTGGCGAGTATGACGCCGAGAATCCCGATCGGGATATTGATCCAAAAGATCCACTGCCAGTTGATATAGGTGGTGATGAAGCCGCCGAGCGGCGGTCCGATCACGGGACCGATCATAGCCGGAATGGCGAGCCAGGCGAGGGCCGAGATGAGCTCGGCCTTAGGCACTGTGCGCAGAATGACGAGCCTGCCGACCGGCACCATCATCGCCCCGCCCATGCCCTGGATAATGCGATACAGCACGAAGTCGAGGAGCGAGTGGGCGAAGCCGCATGCTGCCGAGCCAAGCGTGAAGATGACGATGGCGGCCCTGAACACGGTTTTTGCGCCGAACTTGTCCGCGACCCAGCCGCTCAAGGGGATAAAGACGGCGAGCGACAGCAGGTAGGAGGTCATCGCCAATTTCAGCGCAATCGGGTCTTCGCCAATATCGCGGGCAATCGCGGGAAGCGAGGTGGCGATCACGGTCGAGTCCATCTGCTCCATGAAGAGCGCCACGGCGACGATGAGGGTGACGAAATAGCGGGGCATATGGCGGGTTCGGCTCTCAGTCTATAAGACGGACATGGGGTCCGGAGCTTGCGTGGGTCAAGGCGCACTACAGGAATGGCGGATTAACATATGGTAAGGCAGGTGAAGGAGGGCGGCGGAAGGCGCAATCTCACCGTCAGGGTGAAGACGGCGAAGAAGCGAAAGTCCGGCTCGACGCGCTGGTTGCAGCGGCAGCTCAACGATCCTTACGTGGCCGAAGCAAAGCGGCAGGGCTATCGCTCACGCGCGGCCTTCAAGCTCGCCGAGATCGACGATAAATACCACCTTCTCCGCCCCGGTCTTCGCGTGCTCGATCTTGGCGCCGCACCCGGGGGCTGGAGTCAGATTGCGGCGGAGCGGGTGCGATCGGGTCAAGGCAAGGGCAGGGTGGTCGCCGCCGACGTCGCCTTGTTTGACGCTCTGCCGGGAGTCGAAATTCTACAACTCGACGTGACCGAAGCGGGCGCGCTTGACCGCATCCTCGAGGCTCTCGGCGGCAAGGCCGATCTCGTGCTGTCGGACATGGCCTCGCCCGCCATGGGCCACCGGGCCACCGATCATATTCGCGTCGTGGCGCTGGTCGAGACCGCGCTCGATATCACCGAGGAGCTGCTCGCGCCGAGCGGCGCCTTCCTCGCCAAAGTGTTTCAGGGTGGCGCCGGCCAGGATTTGGTGACGCGGCTCAAAAAAGATTTCGCCAAGGTCCACCACGTGAAGCCGAAGGCGAGCCGCGCGGAGTCGCCTGAGGTTTACGTGCTGGCCACGGGGTTTCGAGGGCACAGTTAGCGCGTAGCGCCACCTAGATTTTCCTCACAACTTTGTTTCTGCCAAATCGACCCGAGTATTGCTACGGTGTGGCGAATTAAGCCCGGGACGGAGTCATCTCATGCAGCTCGAAGTGGTGAAGGACTATTACGGCAAGGTCCTGAAAAAATCCGAAGATTTGAAGACTTCGGCCTGTTGCGACGGGGGCGGGTTGCCGCCGCATCTGGCGGCCTTGATGGAGAACGTGCATCCCGAGGTCGCGGCCAAATATTACGGCTGCGGCATTGTGGTGCCGGCAGGTCTCGAGGGCCGCCGCATTCTCGACCTGGGTTCAGGATCGGGGCGCGATGTTTATCTCATGGCCCAGATCGTCGGCGAGACCGGCGAGGTCGTTGGCGTCGATATGACCGACGAGCAATTGGCGACCGCCAACGCCCGTATCGATTGGCATCGCGACCGGTTCGGCTACAGCCGCGCGAACGTCAAATTCCTCAAAGGCTATATCGAGAAACTCGACGAGCTCGGGCTCGAGCCGCAG
>DATBSU010000009.1:0-8974 GCA_036559585.1 Methyloceanibacter sp. | reverse complement strand
TTCGCCTCGCCGGTGGTGAAGCTCGGGCGGTGACAGGAGGCGCAGCCCGCCTCGTGGAACAGGGCCTTGCCCTTCAGCACTTGCGGGTCGTCAGGATTGCGCCGCTGAGGCACAGCGAGGTTATGCGAGTAGAAGACGATGAGCTTGAACAGATCGTCACCGAGCTCGACATTTTGGTAGGAAGCTGAGTTGCCGTTCGGTGCGTCCCGGCAGTCTTTCTGCTTCTCGGTGCAATCGCCGGAAGCAGAGGCGATCATCGTCGTCGAGAGTCCGATATCGCCATTGGCGGCTGACGCGGTCTGCTCGGCGATGCTCGGGACGCTCGCCTTCCAGCCGAAACGGCCAAGCGTCACTTTGTCGAGCTCCTTCGACCAGACCTGGTTCGCCTTGCCGGAGATGCCATCTTTGTTGGCGTCGTCCGGATCGGCGCCGGCGAGGATCTGATCCTCTGGCACAGCTTCCAGGAGCCCAAGGCCAATCATCGGCGGCGCGACGCGCGGCGAGATCATGGTGCCATCGGCAAGCGGGCCATAACCGAGATTGCCGATGCTGTATTTCGGCGCGCGTAAATTTACGACCTCGCCGCCGGCGAGCTTGACCGGCTTCTCTTGGTATTGAATCTCGATGTCGCCCTCCGACTTGATGCCTTGGATCGACAGGTCTTGCAGTTGACCGCCATAGGTCGGCTCAGGGATAGAGTTCTCGCGGTGACTGTCGAGCTTGGCCTTTTCCTCGTCGGTCGACGGCGGCACGGAGAGGCGGAGCAACATTGAGTGGCTGTCGTCGTGCACGCCTTTGGTCAGCGGCGGATGTCCACGGCCGTCCTTGAGGTGACATGCTTGGCAGGCGCGCGAATTGAACAGCGGGCCTAACCCATCAGACGCATCGGTCGAGGACGGCGCAGAGACCCAGTTCTTGCGGAAGATGGCGTTGCCGATCTTGAAATCGAGCTCGCGCTTGACGTCGAGATTGCCTGAGGAGCGCGAGAGGGCGTCCGCGGTGTCATTGCTGCCGCGTGAGGTGGCGTCGCCGCCGGGCTTGTCCTCGCCGGGCTCAGGCTTGGAGTAGTCGGCGGGCGGCGTCTCGGCGCCATAGACCTCCAATGCGCCAACGAGCAGCAGCAACAAACCGGCGAGCGCAATCAAGACGAGGCGTGGGGGCGCCTGCCTCGAAATGCGCGAAGCCGCTGAACACCGAGAACCTTGATTAACCGTGGGAGCGCGTCCTTGTCAGAAGTTGATGCTGGTCCTTGCCCCCAAAACGATGGCGTCGTCCACTGCCTTAGTGCCGCCGTCATCCGGCACCCCGCCCCCAGGCTGGAAGATATATTGGAAGTCGGGCTGAACGCTCCAGCCCGGATTGATCTGGTAAGTATAACAGATCTCGATCAGGGCCTCGTAGTTCCGCGAGATGGTCTCACCAGAATCGACGTCGAAGGCTCTGGCGTCGTCGGAAATGCCCGTGTAGGCGAAGCCGATGGCGACCGCGTCGTCGGGCCGACCGGGGATCATGCCGGTAAAGGTCAGGCCGGTATCGGCATAGAAATCGACAAGGTTGCGGTCCGACGGAGCGCCCATGATGCGGCCGAACCAGCCGACGCCTTTCGGGTCCTCGCTATTCGGCACCCGCCAGATCAGTTGATCGATGATGCCGTAGAAACCGTAATCGTCGCCGTGAACGAGAGCCGCCTTACCGGTGACAGTCATCAAAGCCCCGCCTGAGTCAAAGCGCTGGTCCTCGAAACTGCCGAAGTGATTCCAGCCGCCGAACTTGACGGTGCCGGCCAAGTGATCCTGGTTATATTTATATTGGCCCTCGATCATGAGCAGCGGCGGATCGTCGAGGCGAAAGTCCAGCCCGTCAGAGTTGCAGCGCTGCGGGTCGCCGGTACAGTTCGGTCCGGCCGGATCTCCGTTATAGACTGCGGCGAGAACAGTGAGCTTGTCGGTCGGAACGATCTGCACACGGACGCCAGGTGTGGCAAGCGGGTAGGCTGGGCCGCCACTCGGCATGTCTGCGGCGGTGTAAGACGGCCAGCCCCACGTGCCGTTTAAGAAGTAGCCGCCGCCTTCGGAGATCAAAAACTCGGCGTCGGCGGCAAGCTGGCCGAATTTGACTGCGACCTTGTCATCATAAAGGTGCTGCTCGAACCAAAGCTCGAATAGACGTGTGGCGTCGGTGGCTTGGAGGTTCGACACCGGCATCAGGCTGCCGATATTCGCCGCCGTGATTGAGTTGCCGTGAATCTGGTAGGCATCGGTATGGAAGCAAAGACCTTTCCACAATCCGAGCTTGTGCATGTCGGCTTTCATGTAAAGCTCAAGCACGCCGTCATATTCGACGCCCTGATCGAAGCCGCCCCAATTGCCAAAAGATTCGCCATAATAGGCGCCGCCGACCCCGATGCCATGTTGGGCCAAGGCCTTGCGTGCGCCGAGCGGGTCGAGCTTCACAGCCACGTCTTCTGGAACGCCGGTCGCGCCATGGGCAATATCGGCTTCAGTTAGCTCGCAGTCGGCAGCGTAGGCTGTGGCCGGGGGTAGCACGGCAAATACCGCGAACGCTGCGATAGTCGTGCGCAGCCATCTCAGAATGATCCGCAGTCCTCTCATCGTCCTCAGTCCCCCGACTTTTTTTATCGTCCCCAATTGCCCCTTGCCCACTGAATCAAGGCGCGTCGTTCTCATCCTCCCCTATTTTTCTACTTTCTGTGGGCTATCCAAGCTGTCCGACCCTTCGAACTGGATGGCCTTGAGATCGAGTGCCGCGACGGCGCGCTCGAACGATTTGGTCTGGTCGAGGAGACCGTCGATGGCTTTCTGCACCACGGCGTTCCCTTCCGTGTTCCCCTCGCCGATCATCTGGTCGTAGGCTTCGATGGTAATGCCGCGGCGGTAGAGCGCCGTCATCGCGTCCATGCTCGCCTCGAGCTTGGCCTTAACTTCCGTGTCCACCTCTGGCGACTTCGCCTTCACCAGGTCGGAGATGCTTGGGCCCTGCACCAAGCCGCCATCGACCCGGCGGTAACGGGCGAGATAGACATTGCGCATGCCGAGTTCGTCGAAATAGTGCGAGGCGAAAGTGTTGTCGGAGAAGCAATCGTGCTCCTCCTCCGGATCGTGGATCATAAGGCCGAGCTTCATACGCTCACCGGCAAGCTCGCCGTAAGAGAGTGAGCCTAAGCCCGTCATGATCGCGGTCAGTCCCGCCTCGTCGGAGCCATCGGTTAAAGTCTTGCGAGCCTTGCCGTCTGGGGCCCATTGCGCGGCCATCCAATTGAGGTCGTCGATCAGCAGGTCGGTGACGGTGCGAAGATATTGCGCGCGGCGATCGCAATTCTTGTTGGTGCAATTCTCGGCGTCGAAGTCGGTGGCCGGGCGATTGCCGGCGCCGGGCCCGGTGCCGTTCAGATCTTGGCCCCAGAGCAGAAATTCAACGGCATGATAGCCGGTTGCGACATTGGCCTCGACGCCGCCTGCTTCCTGCAGCGTGTCGGACAACAACTCCTTGGTAAGCTTCGCCGTGTTGATCTTCTTGCCGCCGATGGTGAGCGAGGCGTTGGCGATGACGTCGGCCGCGTAAAGTTCGTTCTCCGGCGAATCCGAGCCGTAAGCGCCGGCGACATAGTCGATCAGACCCTCGTCCAGCGGCCAGGAATTCACCTTGCCTTCCCAGTCGTCGACAATCGAATTGCCGAAGCGATAGGCCTCGGTCTGCATGTAAGGCTGGCGGGCGGCGATCCAGGCGGCGCGGGCGGCGATGAGATTGTCATTGGTCGGCTTGGCGAGAAAGGCGTCGATCGCGAGCTTCATCGTCTTCGCGGTCACGAGCGCATCGGTGTAACCCGCCTGAGCAATGTCGGCGTAGGTCTTGATTACGTCCTTGGCGGAAGGCTCGGCCGTCGCGGGCGATGCCCCGAAAGTGAGGCTGGAGGCAGCAATCGTAACGAGTACGGCAAGCGACGACCTTTGAAGCATGGACATGTCCTTCTGGCGCCCCCCCAGCGCCTGCAAATCGCCCAATAAAGTGCGGTGGCCCGAGCGATTAATCCTCAGACCACCGCCAGGTTGAGATGAGGAAACGTCCCTGCGTAAGCCTGGACGCTTCAGGCCTCCGGGCTGGGCAGCCAGCGGCCTTGTCAAAAACCTAGCCCATTCGTTAAAATGCATGTAATGAAATATTTTCAAAGGAATAGCTGCACGCTATGCATCTAAGAGAGATCGACGCCAATTTGCTCGTGACGCTCGACGCGCTGCTGGTGGATGCCAGCGTCACCCGTGCGGCGGAGCGGCTCGGGCGCAGCGCTTCGGCCATCAGCCATTCCTTGGCGAAACTGCGGGAGATCTTTGCCGACGAGCTATTCGTGCGGGCCGGGCAGCGCCTGGTGCCGACGGCGAAGGCGCTTGAGCTCGCACCCACGGTGCACGTCATCCTCGCCGGCATGGAAAGCCTGCTCCGCCCGGCCAAGCCCTTCGATCCGACTTCAGCGGCGCGCGACTTCGCCATCGCATCTGGGGAAGCCGGCGAACTGATCCTGGTGCAGCCTTTGCGGCGCAGAATGGAATATATGGCGCCGAGCATCCGCGTCGATTGGACCCCAGGCTATGCGGCTGACGCCTTCGAAGCGCTCCGCCAGGGCAACAGTCATTTCCTGATCGATATAGAGGGGACGCCGATCCCGGCGCCCGACATCCGGGTGACGCGGCTGTTCGACGATCCGCTCGTGACCCTTGCGAAGCCCAAACACGAATTCGCGACGCGGAAACCGAATGTGGGCGGCTTCGCCAACGCCGCCCATATCGAAGTTGATTCGCTTCCCGCGCTACGGCTTCTCGATGGAGCGCTCGCCACGCATGGCGAGACGGTCAGGATCGCATCGAAAGTCTCTTCGGTTCTGGTTGGACTGTTGCTGGTGTTAAACAGCGACTTCTTGCTCACGGTGCCCGCCTCTCTGGCGGCGATTCTGGAGAAAGATTTCGAGCTGATCCATGTCGCTCAGCCATTCGAGCCGGCCACCATGGCGGCGAGACTGCTCTGGCATTCGAGCTATGATCGCGACGAGTGTCACCAATGGGTGCGCGACGAGCTGGTCAGGCTGGCGCGCGAGATCGGGAGCGAAGGCTAATCGGCGCGCGACGAGGCGGAGATCACGGTGGGAAGATTTGCACTCCTCCTCGGCGCTGCGCTGGCGTGGTGCTTGATGCAAACTGCATTTTCCAAACCTCTCGCCATCGAGCGCAATCTTACGATCGAGGGAAGCGAGAAGACGCTCAGCCTTGAGGAGGCGATGTCCCGGCTGACGAAGGCCGGCATCAATCTTGGTTATCAGAGCTTCATCATCTTCTATCCGGCAACCGGCCAGAGCCTGGTGGTCATGACCAATTCCGAACATGGCGAAATCTTATGCAAGGCGCTGATCCGGCGCGCCGTCACACTCTAGGGTTGGCCCCGGGTTGCAGATTTAATTGAGTAAGCGAGCCGCGAGCCTCTGGTTTCCGTCACGATGAGAGACTAGATTTGTGACGGGCCGCCTATGCCGAGGGCGGGATCCGGGAGGAATTCCATGCTCGTAGCTTTACGCGCCGGCCTCATTGCCGCGCTGTGTTTCGTTGCCTTCACCCCCGCCTCTTCCGCCGACAAAACCTTCAAAAATAGCTCGCTGGACAACGCCACAATTACACTCATGGCGGACGTCAAAGACGAGGCCGGGACCGTCGAAAAACCTGTCATCGCGCTGAAGAAGGACGCCGATACCGACTTGAAGCAGGGCAATCTCGAAGGCGCCGTCGACATCTATACTCAGATCGTCGCGGTGGCGCCGGATGACGGCCAAGCTTGGCGGCGTCTTGCCAATATCCTCATCGCCATTCCCCCCGCCGAAAACGACGACGGTAGCGAGCGTTACGAGCGGGCGACGACCGCGGCCTATATCGCCTATCAGAAGGCGACGACGCCGAAGGACGAAGCCGATGCCCTGATTACGCTGGCATCGGCCTACGGCAAGCGGAATGACTGGCGCCCGGCGCTGAACGCGCTGAAACTTGCGCTGGTGCTGAACGACACCCCGGACCTCAAAGCCACCTACGACCAGCTTCGCGAGAAATACGGATTCCGTGTCTCAGACTTCAGCGTCGATTCCGATGCGGCCAGCCCACGCGCCTGCTTCCAATTCACCGAGTCGCTGCCGAAGCGGATCGACTTCTTGCCGTTCGTGGCGGTGCAAGGCCAAGACAAGCCCGCACTCTCGATCGACGATCAGCAGATCTGCGTCGAAGGCCTGAAGCACGGCGAAAGCTATTCCATCACACTGCGTCAGGGCCTGCCCTCGACGGTGGGCGAGGATCTGCTGAAGACCGCTGACTTTAATATCTATGTGCGCGACCGCAGTCCGTTCGTGCGCCTGTCCGGCAAAGCTTATGTGCTGCCGAAGACCGGCCAGCAAGGCATCCCGCTCGTGACCGTGAATACCGACACGGTGAAGGTGTCGATTTACAGGATCGGCGACCGCAATTTGCTCGAAACGGTGCTCGGCGGCAATTTCGAGCGCAACATCTATTCCTACGATTTAGAAGACATCGCCGAGACCAAGGGCGAGAAGCTTTGGACCGGCGAACTCGCCGTGAAGAAGGAGCTGAACGCCGAGATCACCACCAACTTTCCCGTCACCGAGGCCGTGCCGACACTTGCGCCCGGCGTCTACGTGCTTGCGGCGGAGCCGGGCAATGGGTCGCCAGACGAATACGGCCAGCGCGCGACGCAATGGTTCGTGGTGTCCGATCTCGGACTTGCCGCCTACTCAGGCGGCGACGGCATTCACGCCTTCATCAATTCGCTCGCGACCACGGCTCCAGTCGATGGCGTCGAGCTCCGCCTGATAGCCCGCAACAACGAAGTTTTGGCGGTGAAGAAGTCTGGCGCAGACGGCACGGTCAATTTCGAGCCGGGCCTCGCGCGCGGCGAAGGCGGCTTGTCACCCGCCATGCTCATCGCCGAAGCCCCCGGCGGCGACTATGCCTTCCTCAGTCTCAAGCAATCGCCGTTCGATCTGACCGATCGCGGCGTCGCCGGACGCGACATCCCCGATGGCCTCGATGCCTTCGTGTTCCCGGAGCGCGGCGTTTATCGCACCGGAGAGACGGTACATATTACGGCGCTGCTTCGTGACGCCGAAGGCAATGCCCCGCCGGACACGCCGCTAACGCTCGTGATCGAGCGACCTGACGGGGTCGAATACCGCCGCAGCGTGGTGCCAGACCAAGGTTTTGGTGGCCGCTCGCTCGACGTCGAGATCATCTCCTCGGCGATGACCGGCACGTGGCGGATCGCGGCCTATACCGATCCGAAACGCCCGGCGGTCGGCGACGCCTCGTTCCTGGTCGAAGACTATGTGCCGGATCGGCTCGAGTTCGATCTCACCACAACGGCCACCAGCATCTCGCCTGCGACGCCTGCGGAAGTCTCGGTTGACGGGCATTTCCTCTATGGCGCGCCTGCCTCCGGGCTCGATCTCGATGGCGAGATCAACGTCACCAAGACGGGGTCACGTCCCGGCTATGACGGCTATGTATTCGGCCTCGAGGACGACAGCGACGCCGAACAGGACGACAGCAGCGAGAGCCTCCCGCTCGCCGACCTGCCGCAGACCGACGCTCAGGGCAAGGCGACATTCACTGTCGCGCTCGACAAGGTCCCGCATTCGTCGAAGCCACAACAAGCCGACATCGTCGTCCGCATGGCCGAACCGGGCGGTCGAGCCATCGAGCGGCGACTCTCTCTTCCCGTGACGCCAACCGACCCGATGATCGGCGTCAAGGCGCTCTTCGCCGGCAGCGCGCTCGGCGACAACGACATCGCCAAGTTCGATGTCGTCATGGTGGCGCCGGACGGCAAGGCGATGGGCAAAAAGCTGCATTGGCAGCTGCTCCGCGTCGATTCCAAATATCAATGGTACCGGCAGGACAATTATTGGCAGTACGAGCCGGTCAAGGTGACGCGGCGCATCGCCGACGGCGATCTCGATGTCGCGCCGGACAAACCGGGGCAAATCTCGGCGCCGGTGACTTGGGGTCGTTATCGGCTCGAAGTTTCGACCGACGATCCGCAAGGACCGGAGACGGTCTATGGATTCGACTCAGGATGGTATGCCGACGCCTCAGCCGATACGCCGGACCTGCTCGAGATCGCGCTCGACAAGAAGGAGTATAAGCCGGGCGACACCATGACAGTCGCCGTCACGGCGCGGAGCGCCGGCAAGGTGACGCTCGCGGTGATCAGCGACAAGCTGGTCGCCAGTAGCACGACCGATGTCCATGCAGGCCTCGCCAAGCTTCCGCTCAAAGTGGGCGAGGATTGGGGCACCGGCGCCTATGTGGTTGCGACATTGCGGCGTCCGCTCGAGCAAGAAGCCAAGCGCATGCCCGGCCGCGCCATCGGTGTGCAATGGTTTTCGATCGACCGGGCCGCACATACGCTCGGCATCGCGATGGATCTACCTGACCTGATCCGGCCTGAGACGAAACTCGCCGTGCCGATCAAAGTGGCGGGTCTTACCCCCGGCGAAGAGGCGCGGATCGTCGTCTCCGCGGTCGATGTCGGCATTCTCAATCTCACCAATTACAAGCCGCCGGCGCCCGAGGACTATTATCTCGGCCAACGCAAACTCTCGACCGAGATCCGCGACCTATACGGCCAATTGATTGACGGCATGCAAGGGACGCGGGGCGAGATCCGCATGGGCGGCGACGGTGGCGGCAATGAGCTGCAAGGCAGCCCGCCCACGCAAGCGCCGCTCGCGCTTTATTCGGGGATCGTCACGGTGGCGCCTGACGGGACTGCGCAAGTGAGCTTCGATATTCCGGCCTTCGTCGGCACTGCGCGCGTCATGGCGGTGGCCTGGAGCAAGGACAAGCTTGGCCACGCATCTGCCGATGTGACCGTGCGCGACCCTGTCGTGGTCACGGCAACGTTGCCGCGG
>DATBSU010000008.1:0-20918 GCA_036559585.1 Methyloceanibacter sp. | reverse complement strand
GACCGATCTATCGCGCTTGGGAGGACGCCGGCGCGTTCGCACCCGGCCGCGCCGGCGCCAAGCCCTTCGCCATCGTCATCCCGCCCCCGAACGTCACCGGCTCGCTGCATATGGGGCACGCGCTCAACAACACGCTGCAAGACGTGCTCGTGCGTTTCGAGCGCATGCGGGGCAGGGACGTGCTGTGGCAGCCGGGTACAGATCACGCCGGTATCGCCACCCAGATGGTGGTCGAGCGCCAATTGATGGACCGGCAGGAGCCGGGGCGCCGCGCCCTCGGCCGCGAGAAGTTCATCGAGCGCGTTTGGCAGTGGAAAGAAGAGTCCGGCAACACCATTGTCGGTCAGCTGAAGCGCTTAGGCGCCTCCTGCGATTGGTCGCGGCTCCGCTTCACCATGGACGAGGGGCTTTCACGCGCCGTGCGCAAGGTCTTCGTCGAGCTCCATCGCGCTGGGCTCATCTACAAGGACAAGCGCCTCGTCAATTGGGACCCGGAGCTTCTCACCGCCATTTCCGATCTCGAAGTCGAGCAGACCGAGACCAAAGGCCATCTGTGGCATCTGCGTTATCCGATCGAAGGGACGGCTGAGTTCATCATCGTCGCTACCACGCGGCCCGAAACCATGCTCGGCGATACCGCCGTCGCCGTGCACCCGGACGATGAGCGCTACAAACATTTGATCGGCAAGAATGTGATTCTGCCGCTGGTCGGCCGCCGCATCCCGATCGTCGCCGACGAATATTCGGACCCCGAGAAGGGGACTGGCGCGGTGAAGATCACGCCGGCGCACGATTTCAACGATTTCGAGGTGGGGAAACGCCACGCGCTCCCGATGATCAACATCCTCGACCAGGAGGCGAAGCTCGCGCTCGAGGGTAACGCCGATTTCGTCCGTGGCGTCGATCCGAATCCGGAGCTCGATTGGACGCTTCAGGAATTACACGGCGTGTTCCGCTTTGCCGGACGTAAGATGATCGTGGATCGGCTGGAAGGCATGGGCCTGATCGAAAAGATCGAGGCCTATACCCACGCCGTGCCGCGCGGCGATCGTTCCGGCGCGGTGATCGAGCCCTTCCTCACCGATCAATGGTATGTCGACGCCAAGACGCTTGCCGTGCCGGCGATCGATGCCGTGAAGCGCGGTCGCACAGTGTTCGTGCCGAAGAATTGGGAGACCACCTATTTCCATTGGATGGAGAACATCCAGCCTTGGTGCATTTCCCGCCAGCTTTGGTGGGGGCATCAAATTCCCGCCTGGTACGGCCCTGACGGCAAGATCTTTGTCGCCGAGGAAGAGACGGACGCTGGAGCCGCCGCCGAAGCCCATTACGGCAAAGCGGTTACGCTGAAGCGCGACGAGGACGTGCTCGACACCTGGTTCTCGTCCGCGCTGTGGCCGTTCTCGACGCTTGGCTGGCCCGACAAGACGCCAGAGCTCGCCCGCTACTACCCGACCGACGTGCTCATCACCGGCTTCGACATCATCTTCTTCTGGGTCGCCCGCATGATGATGATGGGCATGCATGTGATGGAAGAGGTGCCGTTTCGCGACGTCTATATCCACGCTTTGGTCCGTGACGAGAAGGGCCAGAAAATGTCGAAGTCGAAGGGGAACGTCATCGATCCTCTCGAGCTGATCGACGATTACGGCGCGGACGCACTGCGATTCACGCTCGCCGCCATGGCCGCGCAAGGCCGCGACATCAAGCTCGCCACCTCCCGCGTCGAAGGCTATCGCAATTTCGCGACCAAGCTCTGGAACGCGGCGCGCTTCTCGCAGATGAACGAGTGCGCGCCGCAAGCAGGCTTTGATCCTTCAAAGGCGAAAGTCACCGTCAATCGCTGGATCGCCGGAGAGAGCGAGCGCGCGCTCGCATCGATCACCGATGCGCTGCAAGCCTTCCGCTTCAACGAGGCGGCGAGCGCCATCTATCATTTCATCTGGCACGTGTTCTGCGACTGGTATCTGGAGCTGATCAAGCCTGTGCTTGCCGGCAACGACCAAGAGGCGATTGCGGAGACGCGTGCCATGACCTCTTGGGCGCTCGACCGCGCGCTTACGCTGCTGCATCCCTTCATGCCCTTCGTCACCGAGGAGCTCTGGGCGAAGCTCGCGTCTGAAACCGAAGGCCGCAAATCCTTCCTGATGCTGGCGCCTTGGCCCGAGCGGCAGGGGCTGGAGAATGCCGAGGCCGATGCCGAGATCTCTTGGGTGATCCGGCTCGTCTCCGAAGTCCGCTCGGTGCGCGCCGAGATGAATGTGCCGGCCGCAGCCAGGGTGCCTCTGGTCATCTCCGGCGCGAGCGCGGACACCGAGGCGCGGGCGAAGCGTCACGAAGGCACGCTCTTGCGCCTCGCGCGTCTCGAGACCCTCTCCTTCGGCAAGCCGCCGCAAGGCGCGGTGCAGATCGTGCTCGACGAGGCGACGCTCGCGCTGCCACTCGCCGGTGTGATCGACGTCGATGCTGAGTCGAAGCGGCTCAAGCGCGAGATTGACAGGCTCGGTTCCGACATCAAAGCTATCGACGCCAAGCTCGCCAATGAGCAATTCGTCTCTCGCGCCCCCGAGCACGTGGTCGAGGAGCAGCGCGAACGAAGGGTCGAGGCCGAAGCCACCGCCGCGCGTCTCGAGCAGGCCTTGAAACGCCTCGAAGCCGCAGTCTAGCCCGAAGCTCTTTCCTCTGCCTCGAGCGCATGGATGCGCCGGGTGAACACGATCAGATAAGCCAGAATGAAGAAATAGAGATAGAGCTCGATGGTTTCGCTCGGCCGCTGGATCAGCTCGCCCATATCGGACTTTTGATAGAGCACGTCGATGAGCTTGAACGCCATGGACCCCACCGCCGCTGGAATGAGCGCCGCCGCGGGAAAGAACAGCGAGAGCCTATTCGCCCGCACGCGCCGATCGAGCATGGCGGCGAGCGGGATCAGCAACCCGCCGATCAGGATGCCGACCTCGAGGATGGCGCGCGGCCATTTCTCGAAGATGGCGTAGGTGTTGTGCAGATTGGTTTCTTCTTGGCGGTTCACCTCGGCCCAATATTCCGGCGTGTTCCAGTGAAAAAAGTGCTGGCCCCAGCTCATCTCCTCGCCGGCGATGTAGAAGCAGGAGAGGGCGCCGAGGATAGTTACCGCAAACACCAGCTTCCGTCGCCTCACGAACGGGTCGAACAGCAGCCGCACGGCGACCGCAAGTCCAAGCAGAGCTGTGATGAATTGGGAGAACTCGAGGACGCCGTAGCCTTCGGGGATGATCCATTTCCCATACCAATCCGGGCTCACCCGGTAGCTGATGATCACGAGCAGCGCGATGAAAATAGGGATGCCCAGCCACCACCACGCCTCGCTCCACGATGGATCGGTGGTGAAGGGACGATAGGGCCCGGTCTTCGCGGGGTCCGGCAGGTGCGGTGGCACTACGTCTGGCTTCGATGTGTTTGTGTTCAAAGCTTTCAACATCCTGTCTTTTCAGTATCCGAAGCGGTCGATGGCCGCGACCACCCAAACCAGTCCGGCCAGAGCCAACGCAAAGAAGACGGCGGCCGAACCAAGGTCTTTTGTTATTCGAATCGCGTCGTGCTGGTCAGGCTGGATGTGATTGCAGAGGCGCTCGATCGCCGTGTTGAGGAATTCAATCGCCAGCACGAAGAGCAGGCTCGCAATCAGCGCCACCCAGGTCCAAAGGTCCTCCGCGACGAAGAAGGACAGCGGCACGGCAACACACGCGATGGCAAACTCCTGCTTGATCGCAGCTTCGGTGCTGAGCCCCTCGCGCAAGCCGCCAACGGTGTTGCGGAACGCAGCGACAATCCTCGCGATGCCGCCGCGGCCGGGCATGGCCGACTGCTCCCGCAAGTGCCGGTGACCAGAATTCTCTGCGTGCTGCCGCGGTGTCTTACTTGCCTGCATTGCATCTACCTTATGTCCGATGACCAGTGCTGCGTGAGCGGCACTCTTATCCTGGACTGTCAGTCTTGTCTCTGGGAGGTGCCGACATTGCGGCCGGCGGATTGTCCTTGTTCTTGTCCGGCCCGTAGGCCGCGTTTGCGGTGGCAGCCTCAGGCAGATTGGAGATTTCCTGGCTCACCAGCTGACCATTCCGCGAAAAGTTCTTCACGTGATAGACGCCCGGCTTCGCCTGTTCGACCTCCATGAAACCCGCAAGCGCAAACGGCATCGTGCTGTTCAAGAAAAATCGGTTCGCGACGATGTCGGGTGTTTCGAGACGCACACCCAAGCCCAGCGCGACAGTCTGCGCCAAACGATAGGTCGTCGGCGGCGACCACGACTTGAACATCGTTGCCACATCCGATTGCGGCCGGTTCGTCAGCAGCAGCATCGGCACCATGGCGACGCGGAGATCGGTGAAGCCATGCCCCCAGCGTCCGTTCTCGGCCATCAATTCGCTGTGGTCGGCGGTAATGAAAATGTGGACGGCGCCGGGCCGCTTCAGGAACGGCTCGACCAGGGCTGCCGTGTCGCGGTCCCAACAGCGCAAGCCGTTATCGTAAGCCGCTCTACGCTGATCGTCGGCGGAGCCCGTTTCGGCGTTGAAGATGTAGAGTCCCTCGGGGGCCGGCGCGCAATTGCCGGTGTAGGGGGTGTGGTTTACCCGCTGATGCAGGAAGACAAAACTGTTGCCCGAGTCATCGGGAATCTCATGGGCCAATTTGGCCAGCTCGTCGTCGTTCGGCACCGTCTCGATGCGCATCGCATGCGGCGCGCCTCCTGCGGCCTGGAGGTAGTTCAAAGTCTGCGCCGAAAGATACCAGCTCTTGAAACCCTGCAGATGCGCGAGCTCGAACAGGTTGACCCCGAATTTCTGGGCTTGAACCGGCCAGTACGCGGCTCTGAGGAAGCCGGGAACGCTTGCGAAAGTATCGAGGCCACCCGAGAAGCCCATTTGGGGAATGAGCGTGAAGCCATCGGGGGGTGTCGAGCGCCACTTGGCGAGTTCGGGGGTGGTATCGGCGTTGAAGCCGAGCACGGATAGCCTGCCGCCATTGATGCTTTCGCCCATCACCACGACAACGGTGACAGGTTCTTTGGGTAACACTGTCTGCGCTTGGGTCTGGCCGCGAATATTCAAGCTCGCCGCCGCCACCTTGGTCATGCCGAGACGAAACGCGCCGACCGCGGCCTGATAGGGACCGTACATCGCGCCGGTGTGTTTGCCGGGGAAGGCAACGTTGATCCTCGGCTGAAACATCCAGATCACCGTCGCCGCGACGATCAGGGTGACGAAAGCCAATCCAGAGAGACGCGAACGCCATCGAGCGTTGGCACCCTCCCGCCATTGCACCGCGACGAGAACTGCCGCGCCCGCCAACAAGGTGACCAGCCAGGGAAGAAAGGCGCGCCATTCGTCGAGCGCGCCCAAGACCGTGTCATTGGCCTCCTGCTGCACGAGCAGGAGGTGCTCCGGACTCAACGCTTGGCCGAAATAGACGACGTAGCCAGTCCAGATGATTTGGTTGAGAACCAGAAATCCGATTGCCGCCATGCGGAAGCTGCGAGACTTGGCCGTGCTGAGCAGCAGGGCGATGATCGCGGCGTAAACCAGCGGTTTGATCTTTATTGCGGCCTCGACCGCGTAGCCGTTCCAGTACAGCAAGAAATCCGGCAGCAGCAGTAGGATCCAGGTGACGACCCATAGACCGCACAGGCGCAAAGCCGTGGTCAGTCCGCTGCTTGGTTTCGTCATTGACGGGGATCGGTCATGCGCCGTGGCCTAGCCTCGACGGCGCCTGCAAGACAATCTGACACGGGCTCCCCCTTGTTGTTCTCGATCCCGGGCGAGGCCGCAAAATTGGCCGGCTGACCAACAGCCGGGGGCGGCGATTTTTGCGTACAATGACGTTTCGGTGACACGGTGCCAAGAGCCATTGCGTCTTTGCCGCAGCGACCCAATTTAGGGTCGTGCGCCCCGCGTTTCCGAATCTTTACAACTGTAACTGAAAGGCCACAGACTGCGGCATTTTCGCCTCGTTTGCGCCATATAAGTTTGGAATACGGGGCTTTGTTAAGGGAGGATCGGCTACGAACCTTCCGCTGAGAGGCCCCGGCCGGCTCAAGTTTGAGTTGCAGTCGAGTTCGGTTTCGAGGCGGTAGCGAGGCCTGCCTCTCCAAAGCTCATCCTGGGCATCCCGTAATGGACGCAAAGACGTTCGATAAGACCCGTTTGCCGAGCCGGCATGTGACCGAGGGCCCCGCCCGCGCGCCGCACCGCTCCTACTATTATGCAATGGGTCTTAGCCGCGAGCAGATCCATCAGCCCTTCGTCGGCGTCGCCACCTGCTGGAACGAAGCCGCCCCTTGCAACATCTCACTGATGCGCCAGGCGCAGGCCGTGAAGCAGGGGGTCGCCGCAGCTCACGGCACGCCGCGCGAATTCTGCACCATCACCGTCACCGACGGCATCGCCATGGGGCATCAGGGCATGAAGTCCTCGCTGCCGTCGCGAGAGGTGATTGCCGATAGTGTCGAGCTCACCATGCGCGGTCATTGCTACGACGCGCTGGTTGGCATGGCGGGCTGCGACAAGTCGCTGCCCGGCATGATGATGGCGATGTGCCGGCTCAATGTGCCTTCGATCTTCATCTATGGTGGCTCGATCCTTCCAGGCTCGTTCCGGGGGCGCCCCGTGACGGTGCAGGATCTGTTCGAAGCCGTTGGGCAATATTCGGTCGGCAAGGTCACGCTCGAAGATCTCGACGAGCTCGAGCAGGTGGCTTGTCCGTCTGCGGGCGCCTGCGGCGCGCAGTTCACCGCCAACACCATGGCGACCGTCTCCGAGGCGATCGGCCTCGCGCTGCCTTACTCGGCCGGCGCGCCCGCGCCTTACGAGATCAGGGACCGCTTCTGCATGGCGGCTGGCGAGAAGGTGATGGACCTGATCGCGCTGAACATCCGCCCCCGCGACATCGTCACGCGCAAATCTCTCGAGAATGCCGCCGCGGTCGTTGCTGCGACTGGCGGCTCAACCAACGCGGCCTTACATCTCCCGGCCATTGCGCATGAATGCGGCATCGATTTCGATCTGTTCGCCGTAGCCGAAGTGTTGAAGCGCACGCCCTATATCGCGGACCTGAAGCCGTCGGGCCGCTATGTCGCCAAGGACATGTTTGAGGCGGGCGGCATTCCGCTTCTGATGAAGACCTTGCTCGATCATGGCTATATGCATGGCGATTGCCTCACTGTGACTGGGCGGACGATTGCCGAGAACCTCGCCAAAGTTGCCTGGAACCCGGATCAAGACGTTGTGCGGCCTGCCAACAAGCCGCTGTCGCCGACAGGCGGCGTCGTGGGCTTGCGCGGCTCGCTCGCGCCGGACGGCGCCATCGTCAAGGTCGCCGGCATGAAGAACGTCAAGTTCCGTGGACCGGCCCGCATCTTCGATTGCGAGGAGGATGCTTTCGCCGCAGTCAGCGCCAAGAAGTACAAAGAAGGCGACGTGCTCGTCATTCGCTATGAGGGCCCGAAAGGCGGCCCCGGCATGCGCGAGATGCTGTCGACCACCGCCGCGCTTTACGGCCAGGGCATGGGCGACAAGGTGGCACTGATCACCGATGGCCGTTTCTCCGGCGCCACGCGCGGTTTTTGCGTCGGACATGTCGGGCCTGAAGCCGCGCTCGGCGGACCCATCGGCCTCTTGCGCGACGGCGACATGATTGTACTCGACGCCGAGAACGGCACGCTCGATGTCGAGCTAAGCCAGGCCGAGCTCGACAAACGCGCCAAGTCCTGGAAGCCGCGCCCGAGCGCCTTCGGCAGCGGTGCGATCTGGAAATATGCCCAAGAAGTTGGACCGGCGCGGACCGGTGCGGTGACGCATCCCGGCGCCGCAGCGGAAGGTGAGTGCTATGCGGATCAGTAGCGCGATATCCTTCGCCGCGCTGGCGGCCATGATGGCGCTCGCTCCTGCCGCGATCGGCGCGGAGGACCCGCCGCCTTATGCCTCCGCCACCGAGGCGTATCGCCAGGGTGCGGCCGCGGCAAAATCCGGTCACATGGATGCAGCACTTCCGGCGCTGTCTTACGCGGCCGAACGCGGCGTGCTCGGCGCCGAGCTGAAATTGGCGCGTATCTATGCCCGTGGCGACGGTATTGCCCGCGACGACGGCAAGGCCTTCAACTACTACCAGCGGATTGCCGATCAGCACGCCGAGATCGCGCCGTCGAGCCCCGTCGCGAAATTCGTCGCCGAAGCTTTCGTCGCGCTTGGCCAATATTGTCGGAAAGGCGTTCCCGGGATCGGCTTGAAGAGCGATCCGGCGCGAGCCGCCGGTCTCTACCGGCATGCCGCAAGTTATTTCGGCGATGCAGACGCGCAATATGAGCTCGGTCGGCTTTATCTCGAGGGCGAGGGCGTACAGAAGGACCCGAGCCTCGGGGCGAATTGGCTGGCTGCCGCGGCGAAGAAACAGGATGCAGAAGCGCAAGCCAAGCTTGGTGAGCTGCTTTGGAACGGCGCTGGGATTCGCAAGAGTCCGGCGAAGGGGCTCGCCCTCATCACGCTCGCGCACGAGAATGCGAAACTCTCGGGCAAAGAGCCTAAATGGATCGAGGAGCTCTATCGCGACGTGACGGCCAACTCGGATGCCGCCACTCGTAAGGAGGCCGAAGCCGTCATGCCGGCCTGGGCAGGGGCGTCCGGAGCGGCCCCTTCTATCGCGGTCTCGATGGACGACCTCGCCCTCACCGGTGCGCAGCTGAGCGATACGGGCAAGGCGCCGCCGCCGCCGAAGGGCATGCCGGTTGGCTTCGGCGCCGTCACTGGGGACGCCGACCAGCGCTGAAGCATCCCGAAAAGTTGCAGACTTTTCGGATGAGATGATGCGTCAGAGAGTCTCCCTAGAGATCGAGCTTCACGATTACCGGCACATGATCCGACGGCTTCTCCCAGCCGCGTGGGCTGGGATCGATCTCGCAACTGACCAGGCAGTCCGCGGCCTGTGGTGACAGCAGCAAATGATCGATGCGTAAGCCCTGGTTCTTCTGCCAGGCGCCGGCCTGATAATCCCAGAAGGTGTAACGCTGCTTCTCGTCGTGGCAGGCGCGAAAGGCGTCAGTCAGTCCGACATTGAGCAACGCCTGGAAATGCGCGCGCGTCTCCGGGCGAAACAGCGCGTCATCCACCCAGGCGGCTGGATTATAGACATCGTCCGGCGTGGGGATGACGTTGAAATCGCCGGCAATGACCATCGGCTCTTCGTTGATGAGCAGCGATGCGATGCGTGACTTGAGACGCGTCATCCAGGCGAGCTTGTACGCGAATTTCTCCGTGCCTGCCGGGTTGCCATTCGGCAGATAGATATTGACGATGCGGAGCACCCCGGATGGCACCGAGACCACCGCCTCGAGATAGCGCGCCT
The DNA here is from genome assembly GCA_036559585.1 of Methyloceanibacter sp. Classification (GTDB taxonomy): domain Bacteria; phylum Pseudomonadota; class Alphaproteobacteria; order Rhizobiales; family Methyloligellaceae; genus Methyloceanibacter. The sequence goes on along the minus strand of DATBSU010000008.1, from coordinate 11,543 downwards.
GCACATCGTCGGGATCGCCGGCAAGTCGCGGCGCCACCTCATCGAACTTGAGCTTGGAGAGCAACGCCACGCCATTGAAACCTTTCTGGCCGTGGACGGCGACGTTGTAGCCTAGATCCTCAAACTCGGACTTGGGGAAGGCCTCGTCGACGCATTTGATCTCTTGCAGGCAGGCGATGTCGGGCGAGGCCGATGCGAGCCAGGTTTTGGCCGTGTCGAGACGGGCCTTGATGCCGTTGATGTTCCAGGTCGCGATCTTCATGGTCGTTTTGGCAAAACTTTCAGCCTGTGGCTCCGTCATGCCCGGACTTGATCCGGGCATCCATGCCGTTACCTCTCAGCAAGCCGAAATGCCAGCGGAATGGATTGCCGGGTCAAGCCCGGCAATGACGAAAAAGCAAGAAGGGAGTGAACTAGACTGTAAAGCTGGTGCCGCAGCCGCAAGAAGCGGTCACGTTCGGATTGTTGATCTTGAACTGCGCTCCGATCAGCTCATCGACGAAGTCGATCTCGGCCCCTTGCATGAAGCCGAGCGAGACGGGATCGACCAGCACCCGGGCGCCGTCGCGCTCGATCAGCATATCGTCCGGCGCACGGTCTTTCGTCACATCGAAGCGATATTGGAAGCCCGAGCAGCCGCCGCCCTCGATGCTGACGCGAAACAGGGCCTGCGCCGCCTCGGTGCTCAGAATCTGCGCGATTCGGCGGGCCGCGCGCGGGCTTAAGGTGATGGACGCTTCGCTCATGTTGGTTTAGGCCAATTTGCTTATCCGGCTTAGTTTATAGCCTGCCGGACAGAGATAATGTCGCTCAATCGATAGATAGGATGGCGGCAGAGCTTGTCAATCGACCAGGGCCGGAAAGCGAAGGGCCAAATTGCCCTAAAATCGGGCTTCGCGAGCTCACGCGAGGATAGCCCGCTTGCGCCCTATGCCGTTGATTTTCGGTCCTCCCGCGGACGCCTCGTGCCCGAAGAGCCGAGCCCCTCGCGCTCTCCCTTCGCCCGCGACCGCGACCGCATCTTGCACGCTTCCGCCTTCCGCAGGCTTACGCATAAGACCCAAGTCTTCATCTATCACGAGGGCGACCATTACCGGACGAGACTAACCCATAGCCTCGAAGTGGCCCAGATCGCCCGCTCGATTGCCCGCACCTTGCGCCTCGACGAGGATCTCACCGAGGCGCTGGCGCTCGCCCACGATCTCGGCCATCCGCCCTTCGGTCATTCCGGCGAGCGCGCCCTTGCATGCAGCATGGCCGACGCTGGCGGTTTCGACCACAATGCCCAATCGCTTCGCGTCGTCACCGCGCTGGAAAAGAAATATGCGAAGTTCGACGGGCTGAACCTCACCTGGGAAACGCTCGAAGGCCTGGTCAAGCATAACGGTCCGTTGCGAGGACCGAACATCCCGGAGGCGATTACCGACTATTGTGCGAAGCACGACCTCGAGCTTGAGACCTACGCCTCGCTCGAAGCGCAAGTCGCCTCGCTCGCCGACGACATCGCCTACAACAATCACGACATCGACGACGGCTATCGCGCCGGCTGTTTCAGCTTCGAGGAGCTTGCCGAGATTCCTCTCGCCGCTCGATCGCTCGCGACCGTGCGCACGACGTACCCAGGCATCGAGGGATCGCGGCTGCTATACGAGACCAACCGCCGCATGATCACCGCCATGATCGAAGATGCCGTCGCCGAGACGAAAGCGCGCCTCGGTTCGCTTCGTCCGCAAAATGCCGCCGAGGTGAGGGGAGCCAACACCGCGATCGCGGCGTTTTCCGAAACCATGACCAATGAGCTTGAGGCCTTGCGCGCGTTCCTGAGCGCGAAAGTCTATCGCAGCCCCCGCGTAGTGTGGATTATGACGGAGGCTGAAGGCGTGGTCACCGATCTCTTCGCCCGCTATCGAGATCACGTCGATGCCTTGCCGCCCGAGTGGCGGGACCAAGCGCCCGGTCCCGGCAGCAAAGCCTATGCCCGCCATGTTTGTGACTTCATCGCCGGTATGACGGACCGCTATGCCCTTTCCGAGCATCGGCGTCTGTTTGACGCCACCCCAGATTTGCGTTAGTCGCGCCGGAACTCTCTAAGGCGATTTCCATGGACGTTTTCACCGGATTGCATGAGCGTGTTCTGGCTGCGATCGAGCAGCTGAAGCATGACGGCGTCGTGCCTAAAGCTGCGAGCCTCGCCGGCGTCACGCTCGAGCCGCCGAAGGAGGCTGGGCATGGCGATCTCGCCACCAATGCCGCGATGGTGCTGGCCAAGGCAGCAGGCATGGCGCCGAAGGCGCTCGCCGAGCGCCTGTCGCCGCTGATTGATGTCGATCCGACTGTCGAAAGCGTCGAGATCGCAGGGCCAGGCTTCATCAATCTGACACTCACGCGTGCCTTCTGGCCCTCTGTGTTGCGTATGGTGTTGGAGATGGGCGAGGTCTATGGGAAGAGCGCTATCGGACTCGGCGAAGTAGTCAACGTCGAATATGTTTCGGCTAATCCCACCGGGCCGATGCATGTCGGTCATTGCCGCGGCGCCGTGTTCGGCGATGCGCTCGCGAGCCTCCTCGCCTTCGCCGGCTACGGGGTCACGCGCGAATATTATGTCAACGACGCCGGCGCTCAAGTCGATGCGCTGGCGCGCTCAGCCTATCTCCGCTATCGCGAAGCGCTCGGCGAGGACATCGGAGAGATTCCCGAAGGGCTCTATCCCGGCGACTACCTGAAACCGGTGGGTCAGAAGCTTGTCGAGCAACATGGTGCCGACCTCAAGACACTGCCGGAGAGCGATTGGCTTCCCATCGTGAGAGAGGCCGCGCTCGAATCCATGCTCGCCATGATCGAGGAGGATCTGGCGCAACTCAGCATTCGCCACGACGTCTTCTTCTCCGAGGCTTCGCTCAGTTCAGGCCGCGACCAGATCGCCGAAACCATCGCCGAGTTGAAGGCCAAGGGGCTTATCTACAGGGGCAGCCTGCCGCCGCCGAAGGGCAAGATCGACGAGGAGTGGGAGGACCGCGAGCAGCTTCTGTTCCGCTCGACTGCGTTCGGCGACGACATGGACCGCCCGCTCGTCAAGTCGGATGGCTCATACACTTATTTCGCAGCGGATATGGCCTATCACCGCGACAAGTTCAGACGCGGCTTTAACTCCATGATCGATGTCTGGGGCGCCGACCACAGCGGCCATGTTAAGAGGATGAAAGCCGCCGTGGGGGCCTTGAGCAACGGGGCTGCCAGCCTCGACGTAAAACTTTGTCAGCTGGTACGCTTGTTTCGAGGGGGAGAGCCTGTCAAGATGTCGAAACGTGCCGGGACATTCGTCACGCTCCGCGAGGTCGTAGACGAGGTGGGGCCGGGCCCCGTCCGTTTCATGATGCTCTACCGGAAGAATGACGCGCCGCTCGATTTCGACTTCGTCAAGGTCACCGAGCAGTCGCGAGACAACCCGGTCTTCTATGTTCAGTACGCCCATGCCCGGGCGAATTCGGTATTGCGTAACGTTGCGGAAGCCTTTCCGGACCTCGACCTGTCGGAGGCTGCGTTGGCGCGAAGCGATCTCGATAGATTAGCCGATGATGCCGAACTCGATTTGATCCGTCGGTTGGCACATTTCCCGAGGCTAGTCGAAGCTGCTGCCATGGCCCATGAGCCGCACCGCCTGGCCTTCTATCTGTATGATCTTGCTGGAGACTTCCATAGTCTTTGGAACCGAGGCAAAGACTCGCCACAATTACGATTTATTTACGAACAAGATCGAGAGTTGACACGTGCTCGCGTGGCTCTCATTGCTGCTACAAAGCGTGTTCTAGCGTCGGGTTTGGGCATCCTCGGGGTTCACGCGATGAATGAGCTGCATTGAGCCGACCAGCGGGGAGTGGGGGGTGGTTCGAGGGAAGTCGCCATGTCAATGCGTGAAGAGGGTCACGGCCTTGAGGCCGTCCCGCCCCATAAGTTTCAGTCAGATTTCGCTAGTCAAAGCACCAATGAGACGCTTCCAGCCGATTTGGTTTGGAGCGATGATCAGCATCAATTGAGCGAGGAACCCAATATGAGCTCCGGAGCAACGAAGCCCACTGGCCTGGGACAACGCTCGATTTTCGGCGGGGGTACTAAGCCTGTGTTCGCGCAAATGCCGGCTTATACGCCGGTGACGCGTGGTGGCGAGCAGCCCCAGCCAAGACCGGCGGCGCCGAGCTATGCCTCTTATGACAGTCCCGCGTATGACAGTCCCGCGCCCAGCCAGCCGGCGCCGCAGCCGACCCAACCGCAGAATTATTCCGATCAGATGACGAGTGCGCCTCAAGGCCGTCAGGGCTATGCGCAGTCCCAACCCGCGCCGTCTTATCAGCCCGCGCCGCAGCCTTACCCAACCCAACCCTATCCGGCTCAACCCTATCCGCCGCAAAACTATCAGCAGGAATCCTATCCCGCTGCTCAGCCTTATCCGGCGCAGAATTATCAGACCCAGCCACAGGCGCCGCAGAACTACCAGAGCCAACCGCAGGCGCCTCAGAACTATCAGACCCAGCCGCAATCGCAGCAGAGCTATCAGCCGTCTTATCAGGACGCGAGCTTCCCCGAAGCTGGCGAGACGGACGCGAGTTTCGCTGATGCAAGTTTTCCCGACGGAAGCTTCCCCGACGGAAGTTTTCCCGATCCGCACTATGCCGACGCAAGTTTTCCGGAAGCGAACGGCACTGATGCGAGCTTCCCTGAAGATCTAGGCTACCCGGCCGACGCGTCCTTCGCGCAAGATGCTCCGCTCGAGCTCGGCGGTCCGAACGGATCGTTCAGCGGCGGACAGCACGTACCGCCTTTGCCGAATTATGCCAGCATGCAGCAGGGCGGGGCGCCGGCTTATGGTCAGCCCAATGCGCCGATGTCCGGCCGTCAGGTCGCAGCGTACCACTCGGGCTACGACCAGCCGCCGCAGATTTCGCTCGGCGCAAGCGCGCAACCGAACCGGCAGGCACAAAGCTTTTACGAGAGCGAGCAGCCCGACGCCGATTTCCTCGGCGAGGCGGAGATCGCCGCGAAAGAGACCGCGAAGGGTCCACGGATTTCGTCGTTGCGCAATCGCAGCATGGTCATGGTCGGCGCCGCGTTGCTTGGTGCGGTGGCGCTAGGTGGCGCGCTTGCGTTTGCCTACAAACAAAGTGGCGGCGGCATTGGCGCAGGCCAGCCCCCGCTGGTGCAGGCCGACAATCGTCCTGTGAAGGAAGCGCCCGACCAGCCCGGCGGCAAAGACTTCCCGCACAAGAACAAGCTGATTTACGATCGCCTGCAAAATGGCGATCAGCCTGAAGCCGATCATTTGGTGCCGCGCCAGGAAGAGCTCGCCATGCCGGCAATGCCCGGCGGCACTGCTGTCGCCGACGGCGCGCCGCAAACGACGCAATCGGTTGACACGCCGGCAATCGTGGCCTCGACCGATGATCCAAATGCTGCCGCTGACGACGATGGTGGACCGCGCAAGGTGAAGACAATGAAGGTCGGGGCGGATGGCTCGGTTGAGGGCGAAGCCCCGGCTCAAGCCGCAAGCGCCGCCGCTCAGCCGCAACTCGTCGCAACCGCGCCGGCCATGCCCGCCGCACCGGCACCCGTGGCAGCTCCCGCCGCTGCGGCCGGGCCTGCCGAAACCGCAGCCGTTGCACCCGCGCCCGCGCCTGCAGCGAAGCCGAAGCCCGCACAGAAGCCGGCACAAGTCGCTGCCGCGGATCCGGCGCCGCAGGCGGCGGCACCCGCCAAGCCGGCGTCCTACGTCGTGCAGCTTGGCTCAAAGAAGGACCAGACCGAAGCGCTCGCCTCCTTCGCCGACATGCAGCAGAAATTTCCATCGCTGCTCGCCAGCTACCGGCCGATGGTGCAGAAGGCCGATCTGGGCTCGAAGGGCACCTGGTATCGCTTGCGCATTGGACCGATCGCCGACAAGGCAACGGCCTCCAAGCTGTGTAGCCAGCTCAAGGCCCAAGGCCAGTCAGATTGCATGGTTGCCAGCCAGTAATTGGCAATAGGCCGCCCAACTCGCCGCTTGACCGCGGGTCAAGCGGCCGTTAGCCCCGGCTCGTGAAACTCAACGCCTTTATCTCAGGCTGCGCCGGGCTCGCGCTGACCGATTCCGAACGCGCCCTGTTCGCGCGGACCCGGCCTTGCGGTCTCATTCTCTTCGCGCGGAACTGCAAGGATCCCGATCAGCTCCGCGCACTGGTCGCTTCATTCAAAGCCTCTGTCGGCAGCGACGAGGTGCTCGTCCTCATCGATCAAGAGGGCGGACGCGTGCAGCGTCTGCGCAAGCCTTATTGGCGCGAGATGCCGCCGGCGAGGCGCTACGGGATCGGCTACGCGCGCGATCCCGAGCAGGCAAAGCTCGCGGCCTTTGCCGGTGCGAGGCTGATCGCAGCAGAGCTCTACGATCTCGGCATCAACGTGAACTGCACCCCTGTGCTCGATGTGCCGGAGGAAGGCGCGCACGAGATCATCGGCGACCGCGCCTTTAGCACCGACCCAAACGTGGTGATCGCGCTTGGCCGCGCGGTGATCGACGGCACGCTCGCGGGCGGTGTCCTGCCAGTCATTAAGCATGTTCCCGGCCACGGCCGGGCTCACGCCGATAGTCACCTCGATTTGCCTCGAATTGTGGCCTCGCGAGAGGTTCTGGAAGATGTGGATTTTCGGCCATTTCAGGCCCTAAACGACGCACCTTTGGCCATGACCGCCCATGTCGTGCTCGAGGCCTTCGATGACCTTCGACCGGCCACTATATCCCCCGTTATAATGGGTGAAGTGATTCGAAATCTGATCGGACTCAAAGGCTTGGTGATGAGCGACGACCTCGGCATGAAAGCGCTTCGCGGGCCGTTTGCGGACCGCGCATCCGCCGTGATCGATGCCGGTTGCGACGTGGCGCTGCATTGCAGCGGCGACTTCGCCGAGATGGAGCAAGTCGCAAGCGCAGTGCCGCCGCTGGAAGGCGAGGCGCTTGCACGCTTCGAGCGGGCGAGGGGGTTCTTCCGCAGCCCCGAACCCTTTGACGTGGAGGCGGCGCTCTCCCTTGTCACCGAGATGACCGAGATCCCGGTTGCTTCGGCTTCGAATGGTGTGGAGCTCGCATGAGCGCTGACGAGACAACGACGGCGCAAGAGCACGACGAGACCGGCGCGGCCGACGACAGCGTGTTGTGGGAGGACGAAGACCGCGAAGCGCTCGATCCCGGCGAGACCTTGGTGATCGACGTCGAAGGCTTCGAGGGACCGCTCGATCTTCTGTTGATGCTGGCGCGCACGCAGAAAGTCGATCTCGCGCGAATTTCCGTGCTCGCGCTTGCCGAGCAATATCTGCAATTCATCTCCGAGGCACGCTCGCTCCGGCTCGAAATCGCCGCCGACTATCTCGTCATGGCGGCGTGGCTGGCGTTCCTGAAATCGAAGCTGTTGCTGCCGTCCGAGACAGGCGAGGAGGGTGAGCCAACCGGCGAGGAGCTTGCGGCCTTGCTCGCCTTCAGGCTGCAGCGTCTCCATGCCATGCGCGACGCCGCGGCGCAGTTGATGACGCGGAAGCGCTTGGGCCGCGACGTTTTCGCTCGCGGCATGCCGGAGCCAATCCACATCACCAGGAATAGCCAATTCGGGGCCAATGTCTACGATCTGCTGAAAGCCTATTCGCAACAGCGCCAGCGCACCGCAATTACCAGCTGGAAATTGCCGCCGCGCACGGTGTGGTCGATCAAAGAGGCGCGAAGCGAGCTCGAGCGTCTGCTCGGCGTCTCCGGCGATTGGGCGGCGCTCGATCAGCTTCTCGCCGAGTTTCTCTATGAACCTGAGCTCCGGCGCACTGCACTCGCCTCGAGTTTCACCGCAACGCTTGAACTCACCCGCGAAGGCGCGCTTGAAATCAGGCAAAGCAAATTCTTCGCACCACTTCTTGTTCGTCGCCGCACCAAAGCCGCTTGAGGGCGTTAACAACAAAAAGGATTCGTCACAATGAACCCGCCAAATCTCGACCGAGCGATTGACATGGACCCCGCCGACAGCGACCAGAAAAGGCGCAGCCTCTTATTGCCGTTCCCGGCACGGTCAAATTTGCGCGCGCTGCCGTCCGCCGACCGCAGCGAGAAGCTGCGCATCATCGAGGCGTTGCTGTTCGCCGCGCCAGAGCCTCTGGATGAGGCGACGCTGAAAGAGCATTTCGCTTCCGGGGAGGACGTCGTGGCGCTGCTCGAAGAGCTGCAAGGGCTTTATGCGGGTCGAGGCGTCAATCTCGTCCGCGTCGCCGGCAAATGGGCGTTCCGCACCGCCGACGATCTCGCCTTTCTGCTCGAGCGTCAGGCCGTCGAGCAGCGGCGCCTGTCGCGCGCGGCGCTGGAAACGCTCGCCATCATCGCCTACCACCAGCCCGTGACCCGCGCCGAGATCGAAGAGATCCGCGGCGTCTCGACCTCGAAGGGAACGCTCGACGTGCTGTTGGAGACCGGCTGGATCAAGCTCCGTGGCCGCCGCCGCGCGCCCGGTCGGCCTGTGACCTATGGCACCACGGAAGCCTTCCTCGCTCATTTCGGCTTCGACCAGATCAGCGACCTTCCGGGCCTGAACGAGCTGAAGGGGGCGGGGCTGCTCGATTCGACGCTGCCTGCCGGCTTCTCTATGCCGAACCCGAACGACGCCCCCGACCTCCGCGAGGACGAGGATCCGCTCGAGGACGAACCGCTTGGTGAAGACGAAGAAGGACTGAGTTCCGACGAATAACGGCATTGCGCGGCTGTTGCACTGAGCCTACGCGACAGCGTAGACCAGCTTCCGTGTTTTCGTTCCTGAACAACGCCGCCGCAAAGCGGAAAGAACGGCGCCCCAGCCGCGGGCGTGGCAAAGCCGCCGTCACCTTCGCCGCGCAATTAACCTTCGAGGGCGTGTCGCGCGACTTCGACGGCAAGCTCGCGCTCGATAATGTCAGCCTCGACGTGGCGCCTGGCGAGATCGTCTGCCTGGTGGGACCCTCCGGATGCGGCAAGACCACGCTGCTCAGGATAGCCTCAGGTGTGGAGCGGCCAAGCGCCGGCCGCGTGCTCATCGACGGGCAAGAAGTCGCAGGTCCCAACCGCTTCGTGCCGCCGGAGAAGCGGGGCGTCGGTCTGATGTTTCAGGACTTCGCGCTCTTCCCGCATCTTTCCATTCTCGACAACGTCGCCTTCGGCCTGAAATCGCTGACGCGGAGCGAGGCGAAGCTCGAAGCGCTGGCAGCGCTCGATCGCGTCGGTCTCGCCCATTACGCCAACGAATATCCGCATATTCTCTCGGGCGGCGAGCAGCAGCGTGTGGCGCTTGCGCGCGCCATCGCGCCAAGGCCCGGGGTGCTGCTGATGGACGAGCCGTTCTCCGGTCTCGACCCGCGCTTGCGGGAAAAGATGCGGGAGGAGACGCTCGCGATCCTGAACGAGACGCGGGCGACCTCGATCGTCGTCACTCACGATGCCGAGGAAGCCATGCGCATGGGCGACCGCGTGGCGCTGATGCGGGAAGGCCGGATCGCTCAGATCGGCACCGCGCTCGACCTCTATCGCAACCCGAAGGACATTCTGACCGCGCGGGCGTTCTCCGATTTGAACGAGGTCCCGGCCTTAATCAAAAAAGGCAATGCCGTCACCGCGCTCGGCAGCTTCGCGGCGCCGGGCTTTGCCGAAGGCTCAGCCGCGATTGCTTGCATCCGGCAGCGCGGCGTCCGCTTGTTGCCTGCGGGCGAGGGCATCCCGGCGCGGGCGCTGCACCAGCGCTTCCTCGGCGACAATGCGCTGGTCGAGCTTGCCGTGCAGGGCCTGGACGCGCCGATCCTGGCGCGGGTGCGCGAAAGCGACGCGCCGCCTCCCGGCACCGAGCTTGGCGTCAGCGTCGATGCGAGCGCAGTTCTCGTCTTTCCGGCGGAGTAAGGCTCGCTTGCGGGACTATCCGCTTTACTGCCATAGTGCGGACGAATCCCGCCTAGGAGACGAAGCATGGGCCTCAGCTGGTCGCATATCCTTATCGTTTTGGTGCTGTTCGTGCTGCTGTTCGGCCGCGGCAAGATTTCCGAGCTGATGGGCGACGTGGCCCAGGGCATCAAGAGCTTCAAGAAGGGCATCAGCGAGGACGAAGAAGAGGCGCCGGCCCGTCCTGCGCCCAAGGCGATCGAGCACAAACGTGCGTCCCCGCAGCGCGCCAAGACAGCCTCTCGCGCCAAGACCTCCAGCGCCAAGTCGGCGCGGAGCCGCAAGACGAGCTAAACGATACTCAATTCCTGCTTGACTGTTTCGCCTCACCCCATCCGGCTCGGCCTTCGGCCTCGCCGCCCTCCCCGTCAAGGGGAGGGATGGAGCGTGTGGCTGCTCCACGGGCTCCTTACTCCCCCTCGCGGGGAGGTCGGCGCGCTTGCGCGCCGGGTGGGGGGCTTTGTTTCGGCATCGCCAAAGCAGCGTCACCGGGCTAAACAAACCCCATGTTCGATATTGGCTGGTCGGAGCTCCTCGTCATCGCCGTCGTCGCCATCATCGTGGTGGGGCCGAAGGACCTGCCGCGCATGATGCGCACTTTCGGCTCTTATGCCGGCAAGCTGCGCCGCATGGCCGCCGACTTCCAGCGCCAGTTCGATGACGCCATGCGCGAGGCCGAAATCGAAGAAGTCAGAAAAGCCATGCATAGCGTGCGCGATGATTTGAATGCGCCGATCGACAAACCGCTGATGCTGCCCAATCCATCGCCTGCGGGCTCGACGCCCGAAGTAAAGCCGGTTGCCGCAGCGCCAAAGCCTAAGCCGAAGAAGAAACCGGCCAAGACCAGCAACAAGGCAAGCAAACCGAGCCGCGCCAAGAAACCCAAGCCGGAGTCGTCACGAGGCAAGAAGCCATGACGCATGACGACATCGAGGCCACCAAAGCGCCCCTGATGGAGCATCTGATCGAGCTCCGCAAGCGGCTGATCTGGGCGGTGCTGGCAACCTTTGCCGCCTTCCTTGTCTGTCTCTATTTCGCTAAGCCGATTTACAATCTCCTGCTCTGGCCCTATCGCTGGGCGGCTGGCGCCAATGCGCCGATCGAGATGATCTACACCGCGCCGCAGGAATTCTTCTTCACCGAGGTGAAGCTCGCTCTGTTCGGCGCCATCTTCCTCGCCTTTCCCATCATCGCCTCGCAGATTTACATGTTCGTGGCGCCGGGCCTCTATAAGAGCGAGCGCAAAGCCTTCCTGCCGTTCCTGATTGCCACACCGATTCTGTTCTTGATGGGTGCCGCCCTCGTCTATTTCGCCGCCATGCCGCTCGCCATGAAGTTTTTCCTGTCCATGCAGCAGACTGGCGGCGATCAGGTGCAGATCCAGCTCACCGCCAAAGTGAGCGAATATCTCTCGCTGATCATGGCGCTGATCCTGGGCTTCGGCATCTGCTTCCAATTGCCGGTGCTGCTGACGTTGCTGGCGCGCGCCGGGCTCGTCACTGCGGACGGGCTGAGGTCGAAGCGGAAACACGCCATCCTCGCCGTATTCGTGGTTGCTGCAGTGCTGACGCCGCCCGATCCGATCAGC
>DATBSU010000007.1:0-8671 GCA_036559585.1 Methyloceanibacter sp. | reverse complement strand
AGCCAAACGTATCAATAACTTAATGTCTATCAGGACAACGGCGAACAGAATGCCGAGCCCGATGCAATAGCGGACGACATGCCGGCTCGCCCAAGGATCGAGCGAGCCTCCGGCCACAGAATAAAGTGCCGCGACCCCGATGCCGGTGATGGCGGTGATCAGCAGCACGAACGGCCAGTTGAGCTGCAGCAGTTTCTTGCCGAGCGCGGGCCGGGCAAGATCGAGTGCGTCCCCGAAGATCATCCTCATAGCACCGCCTGCCGATTTGAAGGAGGCGCCGCGTCTGGCTCGCGTGCGACGAAGACAGGCTTCGCCAGTGGATCGCGGGTGAGGAACTCCGTCATGACGTCGTGCACGATGGGCGCCGCGGCTGCAGCTCCATAACCACCGTGCTCGACGATCGCGGCCATGGCGTAGCGCGGCGCGCCGACCGGCGCGAAGGCGATGAACAATGAATGCGGCTCGGCCTCCCAGCCTGTCGGCGGGTGCTTGGCATCATGGCTGAAGGCCTGCGAGGTGCCGGTCTTGCCGGCCATCAGCATGCCGGGAATTGTCAGCGCGGAGCGTGCGCCAGTACCGCCCTCATTCACCACCGCGCTCATGCCGTCGCGGACCAATTGGAGGTGAACGGGATCGATGTGGAGAGGTCCGGGCGCTTTCGCTGTGGCCAAGCGGGTAAATCGTGGCATGACCGCGTTGCCCGAGGCGATTCTCGCCGAGACCACGGCAAGTTGGAGTGCTGTCACCAGCACATAACCCTGCCCGATGCCGCAAGAGATGGTCTCGCCGGGATACCAAGGCTGGCCAAGTGCCGCGCGTTTCCACTTGGTGTCGGGCATGACGCCCTCTTTCAACCCCGCCAACTCGCATTGATAGGCTTGACCGAGACCGAGCTCGCGGCCGGTCACCGCCAGTCTGTCAATGCCGAGCCGCTTGACCGTCTCGTAGAAATAACTGTCGCAAGAGTGACTGATGGCTTCGTGCAGCGCGATCGGACCGTGACCGCCGGCCTTCCAGCAATGGAAGAAGTGATTGCCGAACTGCATGCCGCCGCGGCAGACAATGCGCTCCTCGGGCTTGATGACGCCTGCCGTGAGGCCGGCAAGCGCCGTCACCACCTTGAAAGTCGAGCCTGGCGGATAGAGCCCGCGAATGGCGCGGGAATTGAGCGGGTCGTCGGGCGCATTGGCAATCTCCGCCCAGGCTTTGGCATTGACGTTGAAGCTGATGGCGTTCGGATCGTAGGTCGGCGTCGAGGCCATGACCAGCACGTCGCCATTCTGGGCATCGAGCGCGACCACGGAGGCGCGGCGATGGTCGCCGATCCGGGCTTGGGCAAAAGCCTGAAGATCGCGATCGATGGTGAGGACGACGTCCCTGCCCGCTTTGCTGGGCTTGATGCCGAGCTCGCGCACGATGCGACCATGCGCGTCGACCTCGTAATCGATGCTGCCAGCAACACCCCGTAACTCGCGATCAAGGCCCCGCTCCACGCCGCTCTTGCCGAGACGGAAGCCGGGCAGGCGCAGCACCGGGTCCTCATCGACCTCGCCCTTCCCCGCCATGCCCATATAGCCGACGATATGCGCCATCTCGTGCGGGAAACTGTAGAGGCGGTTCAGCGCCTTGTCGGTGCGCACGCCGTGAAACTCTGGGCTCAATACATTGAGCAGAGCAAATTGCTGCCAGGGAACGCCCTCGGTGACGAGGATCGGAAGATAGCCGCTCTGGCGCCTCGCATGCCGCAACACGCGATCCCTGTCGGCATCGCCAACCGGGACAAGGCGGGAGAGCGTATCCAGCGTGGACCTGAGATCCTTGCAGAACGCCGGCACGACGAGCACGCGGAGATTCTCTCGATTCTCGGCGACCGGCACGCCGAACCGGTCGTAGATCGCGCCGCGAGCAGGCGCCACCAGCTGAACGCTCAGGCGATTTTCCTCGGAAAGCAGCTGATAGCCGGACGTGTCGAGGACCTGCAATTGGCGCAAGCGCCAGCCGAGAACGCCAAACAGTGCAGCTTGGCCTGAGCCGATCAGTAGCGCGCGGCGGGAGAAGCGCAAACGTTCTTGTCGGTCGCCTTCTTCGGTGCTCATGCCGGCGCCCCGTAATCGGGAACGCTGCGGGACAGCTTTCCGAGGCTACGAAGTTTCCGCAAGCCGTAGAGCAGCGCAGGACACAACGCAAAGGAGGCGGATGCCGCAATGATGAAGGGCCAGTGATCGATCCAACGGAAGAAATAGAGCGAAGCCAGCAACCAGCCGAACGTCGCAAGCAATGCGACGCATGGCAACCAGGCAAGCCAGAGCGTGTAGACATTTCGCTGCAGAGCGAGCGGGCGAGCGAGCCCGCCTGCACTCGCGGCGAGAAGCGCCATCAGACCCCAATAGCCGAGTGGCCCTCCTGTGGCGACGTCGGCGAGAAGACCGAACAGCATGGCGGCATAGGCCGGCAGCTCGGCGCGCAGAGCGCGCCAGACAAACACCATGGTGACCATGAGGAAGGGAAGAATGAAGGTGGCGTCGGCCGGAAGACCTAATGGCAAAGACGTCGACAGCACGGCAAGCAGGATGGAAAGTGCCGGAACGATCGCGTTCATTGTTGGCTGCCGGCCTCCGAAGATGTGTTCACCGTCGCGGTCGAAACCGGAGCGATGTCTTCCGCGTCCGTATTGAGAGCCGTCGGCACAGCGGACAAAGGCTTTGGTGAAATCGCGCGGGGAGGATCGACGCTCACAAGTGCCGGTGAATCGAAGAACAGCACGCTCACCGCGTCGAGACTGCTGAACTCGACATGGGGCCGTACTTTGAAGGCGCCCGCCCCACCCGTCACAATGCCGACGCGCAAGCCGCGAGGCAGCACGCCATCGCTGCCCGAGGTGTAGACCTCATCGCCGCCATAGAGCGAAGCGCCGTCGGCAACGAACTCCAGTCTCAACTCGGCGCTATTGTCGCCGGAAACCAGCGCCCGCGCGCCGGCAGGTCCGACCAGAACCGGGATGCGGCTGTTGAGGTCGTTGAGCAGGAGGACCCGCGACAAGGCTCCACCGGCATCGACAATACGCCCGGCCAGCCCCTCTCCGCTCAGCACGGCGTAGCCGACCCGCATGCCTTGATCGCGACCGAGATTGATCAGCACACTTCGCGTGAAGGGTCCGCGGGCATCGGCGATGACGTTGCCGCTGACATAATTGAGGCCGGTGCTTTCGACCGCGTGTAGCAACGCCTGCAATTGACCGACTTTGCGCTCGAGCTGCTTGGCGCGCCATTCCCAAGTCTTCAGGCCTTCGTTCTCGGCTTTCAGCCGATCGAGCTCGCCGAACATCGCGGTGTAGTCGCGAGCCCGGCCAATACCGTGGCGAAGCTCGGACACGGGCGCCGAGGCGGCGCTGAAGAACGGCGCAGCGAGATCGGCGAGACGGTCGCGCGCCTCGAGGATGACGCTATGATTGATGCGACTGAGAACCAGAAGAACAACGCAAAGAAAATAGAGGCCGAAAATGAACAGCTGGCCACGATCCCGAGACGCCGGGGATCGGCTCCGACCGAAATAGTTTCGCACTCGACGCATCAATCCTTAGGCGAAACGTTACCGATGGCGTTCCGCTTCCCCGCTTCGCTCGCGCGACAAGCACGCGATGCCCTTCTTATGCCTGTTCTCGATCATGGCTTGATCAAGAGTTCTCCCAACGTATCGAGCCTTTCGAGCGCGATGCCGCTGCCGCGCACGACGCAGCGCAGCGGATCCTCCGCGATCTTGAATTTGATTCCGGTTTCATTGGAAAGCCGCGCATCCAAACGGTCGAGCAGCGCACCGCCGCCGGTGAGATAGACGCCCGACTCGCAGATGTCGCCGGCAAGCTCGGGCGGAATATCGTTTAGCGCGCGCTGGATCCCGTCGATGATCAATTGCAGCGGCGGGCTCAGGGCTTCGGCAATGTCGTGCGTTTGCAGTTTGATCTCGGTGGGGAAGCCGCGCTGCAGGTCGCGTCCCTTGATGTGGACAGCGACATGCGTCCCGTTAACTTTGTTGATCGCGGTTCCCGCCTCTTTCTTGATCGACTCGGCGCTGGCTCTACCGATGAGAAGGCGATGCCTCGTGCGGATATAGTCGATGATCGCCTCGTCCATGGCGTGACCGGCGGTGCGAAGCGAGTTTGAATAGATCACGCCGCCGAGCGAGAGCACGGCGATGTCGGTGGTGCCGCCGCCGATATCTACGATCATCGATCCGCGCGGTTCCGAAATCGGAAGGTTGGCGCCGAGTGCGGCCGCGACCGGCTCCTCGATGACGTAGACGCGGCGCGCGCCGGCGACGAGGGCAGCTTCATAGACGGCGCGGCGCTCGACCGGCGTGGCGCTGGCGGGAACGCAGATCATAATGCGCGGACTGCCAAAGCGCCTACGCCCTTGGGCTCGGCGGATGAAATGCTTGATCATTTCCTCCGCGGCGGCAAAGTCGGCAATGACGCCGTCACGCATCGGCTGGACGATTTCAATCGAATCCGGCGTGCGGCCGAGCATCGACTTCGCTTCTTGGCCAACAGCGATGACCTCGCGGCCGTTTTCGCGTTGGGCAATGGCAACGACAGAAGGCTCGTCAACAACAATGCCCCTGCCCGGCACATAGATGAGCGTATTCGCCGTGCCGAGGTCGATGGCCATGTCCGTGGAGACAAAGCCCCTTACGCGCGAAAACATTCCGCCGCCCCAAACTGGCTCGCTTTGGAAGAGCCACTGAACGCCGCCGCTGGATGAGTCATGTTGCGTCAAAACTTCGTGCTCGGCAACGGTTGGTTACTAAAGAATGCGTGACGAACGATAAAAGTGGCTTCATTACAACTTTGCAATAATGCGATGGGTTGCCAGCGTTTGGCCGCAAACTCCAAATACGGCTAGACCATGATTCCGGGGTTCAGAGCCGGGGCCCGGTAAATGCCATTCGGAGGGCAAGATGACCTATAGACGTTTGCTAACAATGTTCGTCGCGGTTGTGGCTTTAGCTGCCGCGCTGTCAGTGCCCCGGCTTCCAGGAGGCGTGACTAATCTCGGCGGCCCCGCCGCGGCACAGCAAACCATCGATGTTGATTATTTCTACGACGCGCTCGACGCCTACGGTCAGTGGGTTTGGCATCCGCGCTTCGGCTATGTCTGGTTGCCGGGCAACGTGCGCGAGGACTGGCGTCCCTACACGGTCGGTCACTGGGTCTATACCGACGAATATGGCTGGTACTGGGATTCCTACGAGCCGTTCGCCTGGGCGGTCTACCACTATGGCCGCTGGGGCTATGACCCGGACTATGGCTGGTTCTGGGTTCCCGGCGACACCTGGGCGCCGGCTTGGGTGAACTGGCGCTATAGCGACAACTACACCGGCTGGGCGCCGATCGGCCCCGGTGGAGGCGGTTACGCCTATGGCGCGCCGGTCGATTACGATCCGCCGGTTGCGGAATCTTGGGTGTTCGTGCAGCCGCGCTACATGACCTCGCGCATGATCTACCATTATGCGTTGCCGGTGGCCGACCTGAACATCGCCTTTATCGGCGCAACCAACGTCTACCGGCCGGTCTATCGCACGGGTGTCGTGTTCAATTTCGGTATTCCGCGCGAGCGCGTGGTCAAATTCGTGAACCGGCCGATCGTGGTGAAGAAGATCGTCAAGGTGACCACTATCACCAACAAGACCGTCATCTACAAGAACGGCAAACGGCAAGGCGGCGGCATCAACGTGTTCGCGCCGAACTTGGTCAAAGGCGAGCAGCCGCGCAAAGATCCGAGGCGCTTTGCGAGTTCGCCGAAAGAGATAAAAATCAAGAAGACCCAGCTCAGGACGACGCTCAAGGGCGACGCGCCAAAGGGCGCGGGCCAGAGCGCGGCCAAGGTCGTGCCGATTTCGCGTGAGGTTGGGCCAGACGGGTTCAAGCCGAAGCGGAATGGCGGCGGCGACAATGACGCGCGCAAGAACGATAACAAGAACGACAACAAACAGAACGAAGCCAGGGGTGACGCCCAAGGCGGTCAGGGCAAAGCCGGCCAAGGTGGCAATGCGAATGACCGCGACGCGGACCGTGGCAAGCAAGGCGGTGGTCAGGGTGGCGGCGGCAAAGCCGACAACAAGGCGGCCAACAAGAATGACAAAGACCGCAATCAAGCGAACGCCGACAAGCGCGAGGGTGCTGGCAAAGCCGACTTGACCCCTGGGGCTGGTGGCGGCCAGAATTCGCCGGTCGGTGCTTCCGGCATGCCCAGCTCCAAGACCAAGGCTCCGATCGAGAGTCCTGCTAATGGCGCTACTGCCGATCAGGGCACAGCCGCAAAAGATCAAGGAGGCGGCGGCGAGGGTAAAATGAAGGGGCAAGGTGGCGGCGGAGAAGCCAACAATAAGGGCGGCGACAACGGACCCGGCGGACCAGCCAAGCGCAAAGGTCCAGGCCAAGGTGGCGGCGGACAAGCCAACATCCAAGGCGGCGACAATGGACCCGGCGGACCGGGCAAGCGCAAAGGTCCGGGCCAAGGCGGCGGCGGAGGAGGCGGTCAAGGTCAAGGTGGCAAGCAAGCGGAAGGCGGCCAAGGTGGCGGCGGCGGCGACAAGGCCGAGAAGTGCAAGAAGCACCCCGACGCGCCGGCCTGCCAGAACCGGTAACGCCAGCTTCGCGTGAAGCAAGAAAATAAGGGCGCTTCCATCCGGAAGCGCCCTTCTCATTTGTGGTTCTACTTCCGACCGACGGTCACCCCCGCAGCACGGCGCCTCCGCTTTCGGCGTGGGAGTGGGAAGACCAAGTCGCATGCGCTCGAAACATGCGGCAAAGCTAACATGGCTCTGAAGACCCGAGGATAAGTCCTCAAGATGCGAGCATGGTCTCGGGCTTCCTCCGTCCCTCGCGGGCCAAGAGCTTGTTCAAGGCGCTGACATAGGCGCGGGCCGAGGCCACCATGGTGTCGGTGTCGGAGCCCCTGCCCGTCACGGTCTTGCCATCGGCCTCGAGGCGCACACTCACTTCGGCTTGGGCATCGGTGCCTTCGGTGACCGCGCTCACCTGGTAGAGCGGGAGCCTCGCGTCATGGGGCACGATGGCCTTGATCGCCTTGAAGATGGCATCCACCGGTCCGTCCCCGGTCGACTCATGGGTTGCCTGCTTGCCGTCGACATCGAGCGTTATGGTCGCCTTTTGTGGACCGCAGGTGCCGGCGATCACGGTCAGTGCCACCACTTTGATGCGGTCATGGGCAGACGCAATCTCCTGATCGACCAGCGCCTCGATATCCTCGTCATAGACATGCTTCTTCAAATCCGCCAAAGCCTTGAAGCGCACGAACGCATCCTCAAACGCATTGTCGCCAAGCTCGTAGCCCAACTCCTTCAACTTCTCCCTGAAGGCATGGCGCCCCGAATGCTTGCCCATGACGAGCGAGCTCTCCTTCAAGCCAACGCTCTCCGGCGTCATGATCTCGAAGGTCTCGGCGTGTTTCAGCACGCCGTCCTGGTGGATGCCGCTTTCATGGGCAAAGGCGTTCCGGCCGACGATGGCCTTGTTGTATTGAACCGGGAAGGCCGTCACACGTGAAACGAGCTTCGAGGCCCTTGTCAGCATGGTGGTATCGATGCCGGTCCAGAACGGCATGGCGTCGGACCGGGTCCGGATCGCCATCACGATCTCTTCAAGTGCTGCGTTCCCTGCCCGCTCGCCGAGCCCGTTCACTGCACATTCGACCTGGCGCGCGCCGGCAATGACACCGGACAACGAATTGGCGACGGCCAAGCCCAGATCGTTATGGCAATGGGTGGAGAAGATAATGGAATCCGCGCCCGGAACCCGTTCCAAGATCATGCGGATCAGGGACGCGAACTCGTCCGGCGTGGCGTAGCCCACCGTATCGGGAATGTTGACGGTGCCGGCGCCGGCCTTGATCGCGGCCTCGACGCAGGCACAGAGGAAATCGGCTTCGGTGCGGGTGGCATCCATCGCCGACCATTCGACATTGTCGGTATAGTTCCGCGCGCGCGTCACCGAGGCCGTCACCCGCTCCAGCACCTCCGCCTCGTCAATGCCCATCTGATATTTCCGATGGAGCGGCGAGGTGCCGATGAAAGTATGGATGCGGCCGCGCTTGGCGGGCTTGATCGCCTCCGCGCACAAATCGATGTCCTTGGCTTGTGCACGCGCCAGCCCGCAGATCACCGAATTCTGGGCGCGGCGGGAGATCTCCTGCACGCTATCGAAATCGCCCTGGCTCGCGATCGGGAAGCCCGCCTCGATGATGTCGACGCCCATCTCATCGAGCAACTCGGCCACCTCGAGCTTCTCGTTGAAGGTCATGGTGGCGCCGGGGCATTGCTCGCCGTCACGCAAGGTGGTGTCGAAGATGACGACCCGGTCCTTTTCGGAGCGCGCGGTCTTTTGTTTCGTGTCGGAATCCATCGATCTCGTCCTTAAATCCTTGGCTCCCAGTCTAGCATGACGGGTAAGCCTGTTGAATTGTCTTGGATTTGTCTTGCGACCCCTGAACGCCCGCCTCGGCTTAAGCCAAGAGCTTAGGTGCTCAGGGGCAACTAAGGAGGAGTTTCAGGGTGAGAGCTGCGCGAGCAGCGACAGGCGCAGAAGCGCCCAATTTCGCCTTGGTCTGCTCGCTAACGATATGCATCGATCACCCTTCTAGTGGCCGGAACATAG
>DATBSU010000006.1:0-22410 GCA_036559585.1 Methyloceanibacter sp. | reverse complement strand
GGCTGGCGCTTCGCGGTCGGCATTCTTCTGATTATCGGCGGCTACGCGGCGTGGCCGTTCATCCCGGCGGCTTTCCAGGCCGATCTCCAACCTGCCGCCAAATCCGTGCTCACTGGTCTGCTTGGCGCCACGCCCTTCCTGACCAAGGTCATGGCCGTCGCCCTCATGGGCCGCCCAGCCTACGAGCTCTTCAAGCGGAACGTCTGGAATTACGTCCGCGTCCGCATCGCCCGCAGCTAACCGGGCCTTCTTTTATCGTCCATCCGCTTCAATGCGCGCGTGAGCTGCGCCCATTCCTCCTCGTCGCCGGGAATGCCGAAGCGGAGCCAGTCGGCATGTTCGCAGAAGCGGCGAGCGAAAATACCGGCCCGCCCCAGTTCCTCGAAAATTTCACCGGCGCGATCGCTCGCCACCAGGCGAAAGAGTGCTGTGCCCCCGACGAGCTTTAAGCCCGCGTCGCGAAGCAGCGCGTCGAGCCTCTTGCCATCGGCGGCAAGCCGCGCCTTCGTCACCTCCCGCCAAGCGCCATGGGCGAAGGCGAGTCTGCCGATCTCGATCGCGGGTCCGGAGACTTGCCAGGGACCGAGCGCCTCGCGGATCGTCTCCGCGATTCCGGACCGGGTCAGAGCAAAGCCGAGCCTCAAGCCTCCGAGCCCATATGGCTTGGAGAACGAGCGCAAGATCACGAGCCCGACCTCGGGAAGCGATGGCGCCAGGCTGACCGACGGCTCTTCGAAATCGGCGAAGGCCTCATCGACAATCACCAGCGGATGGCCTTTCTCTTTCCGCAGATGCGCGAGGATTTGCTCCGGCTTCAGGCTCCGCCCGTCTGGGTTGTTCGGATTGCAGATCACGAGCGCATCTGCGCCCTGCGCCTCCGCCAGAGTCGTAACCACCGTCACGCGCGATCCGGCCGCGGCAAAGGCGGGCGCATAGCCTCCGAACGTTGGGCCGAGGATCGCGACGCTGGCCGGGCGGAAAATATAAGGAAGTAGCGAAATCAGGCTCTGACTTCCGGATGCCGCTACCACCATGGATGCATCGCTTACCCCATAGGCTTGCGCCGCCGTTACTTCCAGAGCAGTGATGGCGCTAGGCTCGGGAAGCCGCGTCCAGGGGCCTTCCGCAAGCGGTGGAATTGGATAGGCGAACGGATTGATGCCGGTCGAAAGATCGATGAAGGGTTCTGGCGCCTCTGGAAACAGGCGTCGCGCTGCGTCGAGACTGCCGCCGTGCTCGGCCGGATCTGGCCGGCTTGCGATGGGAATGTGATCCATGGGCCTCGGCTTCAATCTCGCTCTCATTACTGCCGCGCTGCTGTTCGAAGCGGTGGTCGGTTACCCGGACTTCGTTTACCGCCTCATCCGCCATCCCGTGGTCTGGATGGGGGCGCTGATCGATTGGCTTGATTCGCGCCTCAACAGATCGAGCATGCCTGAAGCCAAGCGCCGCCTCAACGGAGCATTGGCGCTTATCGTCTTGTTGCTGGCGGTGCTGTTGCCCGCTGCCGCAATTCAATTCGGCCTTCTTCACATTTTACCGAAGGCCGACGCCGTTATCTTCCTCGCCATCGCCGCGAGCACCCTCATCGCGCAAGTCAGTCTGTATGACCACGTGCGTGACGTGGCCGAGGCGCTCGAAGGGCAGGGGCTCGATGGCGCGCGTGCGGCGGTCGCCGAAATCGTCGGGCGCGATACCAGTACCCTCGACGAGGCCGGCGTTGCCCGTGCGGCGATCGAAAGTCTCGCCGAGAATTTTTCCGATGGCGTGGTTGCGCCGAGCCTGTGGTGCGCCTTGCTCGGTTTCGCGGGCATCGTTGGTTACAAGGCCGTCAACACCGCGGACAGCATGATCGGGCACAAGAACGAGCGTTTTGCCGCTTTCGGATTTGCCTCCGCCAAGCTCGACGACTGGCTCAATCTTCCGGCCTCGCGGCTCTCTGTCCTGTGGATCGCGCTTGCCGCGCTTTTTCAGCGCGGTGCGAGCGCGCGAAATGCGCTGAGAATCGCGTGGCGGGACGCGCGCCACCACCGCTCGCCCAATGCCGGCTGGCCCGAAGCGGCCATGGCCGGCGCGCTTGGCTTCAAGCTTTCCGGTCCGCGCTCCTATGACGGCGCGATGACCGAAGATCCTTGGATCGGCGAGGGCAGCAGCGATCTCACCGCGAGCTACATTCGCCGCGCGCTGTCACTCTACCGCACCTCCTGCGCGGTGCAGATCGTCTTCTACGCGCTTCTGACGCTCATCGTGCTAGCTTGAGCAGCGTGTCGATCTCGACATGCGCTTCCAGATGCTCGGCGAGCGCATCGAGCGCCGCCTCGACTTGTGCGTCGTGGCTGAACTCTGAGGCCGAGCCCCCGAGACGCTCGATCCATGCGGTGCGTTGCCGGTCGTTGTTGAAGAACCCATGCAAATAGGTGCCGGCGACGCGGCCATCGGCTGAGATTGCGCCATCCATCGTGCCGTTGTTGAAGCGGATCAAGGGCTGGTCTGTGCCGGGCCCGGTCGTCCGCCCCATATGCATCTCATAGCCCCGCACCAGGACCGCATCCTGAACAGTGACGCCCTCGACCTTTTCCAGCGTCTTTTCTCCGGAGATCGTCGTTTCGACATCGAGCAGACCGAGCCCGGTCACCGCACCAGGCTTGCCCTCGATGCCGTCCGGGTCGGCGATGCTCTTACCGAGCATCTGATAACCGCCGCACAGCCCCAGCACACGGCCCCCATGCCGGACATGCGCGGCGAGGTCGATATCCCAGCCTTCGGCGCGCATGGTCGCAAGATCCGCGATGGTCGCCTTCGATCCCGGCAACACCACGAGATCGCAGAGCGGGAGCGGGCGCCCGCGCTCGACCATAATCAGATCGATGCCGGCGTCGGACGCGAGCGGATCGAGATCGTCGAAATTGGCAATGTGAGGCAGCAGGGGCACCACCACTTTGATGCTGCCATTGCCGCGAGGCCGGTCTATCGCCGTGAGATCATAAGCATCCTCTGCGGGAAGCCGCCGCGCGCCGTCAAAGAAGGGCACCAGTCCCAGTGGCGCCCAGCCTGTGCGTGACGCGATCTCCTTCATGCCGTCGACGAATAGTGAAACATCGCCGCGCATGCGGTTGACGATGAAGCCCTCGATCAGCTTTGCGTCGTCGGGATCGAGTACTGCTTTGGTACCAACCAGGCTCGCGATCACGCCGCCACGGTCGATGTCACCGACCACGACCACCGGCAAACCAGCCGCGCGGGCAAAACCCATATTGGCGATGTCGTTCCTGCGGAGATTGATCTCAGATGGGCTGCCGGCGCCTTCCACCAAAACGATCTCCGCCTCTTCCTTCAACTTGCCGAAGCTCTCTAGCACGAACGGCATCAGTTTCGGTTTCAGTTCCTGCATCTCCCGCGCATTTGCCTTGCCGTAGACTTTGCCCTGCACCACGATCTGCGCGCCGATCTCGCTCTGCGGCTTTAGCAATATCGGATTCATATGCACCGAGGGCTCGACGTAAGCCGCGCGCGCTTGCAGCGCCTGCGCCCGTCCGATCTCGCCGCCTTCCTTGGTGACGGCGGCGTTGTTCGACATGTTTTGTGGTTTGAATGGGCGGGCCGCGATGCCGCGTTTCACCAGCGCCCGCGCCAAGCCGGCGACAAGCAGCGATTTGCCGACGCTGGAGCCAGTGCCTTGCAGCATGATGGCGCGTGCCGCCATCAGAACTCAATGCCCTCTTGCGCCTTCACGCCTTGCGCGAAATGGTGCTTCACCAAAGTCATCTCGGTGACGAGGTCCGCCGCCTCGATCATCGGCGGCTTCGCGTTGCGGCCCGTCACCACGATGTTGAGATCGGGGCGCCGATCTTTCAGTGTCTGAACCACCTCATCCAGCGGCAGATAATCATAGCGGAGCGCGATATTCAGCTCATCGAGCACCAGCAACTTCAATGCTGGATCCTGCATCAGAGTCTTTGCCGTCGCCCAGGCCTTGGCCGCCGCCGCTATGTCGCGCGCTTTATCTTGCGTTTCCCAGGTAAAGCCTTCGCCGAGCGTATGCCACTCCATCAGCGGGCCGAAACCTTCCAGCACCTTCCGCTCGCCCGTATTCCACGCACCTTTGATGAATTGCACCACGGCGCATTTCTTCCCGTAACCGAGCATGCGCAACACGAGCCCGAAGGCTGCCGTCGACTTGCCTTTGCCGGTGCCGGTGTGAACCATGAGCAGACCCTTCTGCGCAATCGCCTTGCCCGCGACCTCGGCATCTTGTGCCGCCTTCCGCTTCACCATCTTGGCGCGATGGCGTTCCCGTTCGGCGTTCTCATCGATTTCTGACATCACTGCCCCGGCTTTATCGTGAGAGGGAGGCCCGCCACCATCAAGATGACCTTTCCAGCCTGCGCCGCCAGATGCCGGTTGAGCGCCCCGGCCTGGTCGCGAAACGCCCGGCCAAGCGGCGTCTCTGGGATGATGCCAAGCCCGACCTCATTGGCCACCGCGATGGTCGCGGCGCTGCGGGCGCCGAGCGCCTCGTCGAATCTACCGATCTCAGAATCCACATTGCACTCGCCGAGCATGAGATTGCTGAGCCAGAGCGTGAAGCAATCGATCACCACAGGCGTATCCACCGGAGCCTGCTCCATGGCGCCGGCAAGGTCGATCGGCGCCTCGAGCGTGACCCAACCCTCGCCGCGCATCTCTTTGTGGCGCTTGATGCGCTCTTGCATCTCCGCATCGAGCGCTTCCGCCGTGGCGACAAAGATCCAAGGAGGCGCCGCCGCCATCGCGAGCTTCAGCGCATGATCGCTCTTGCCGGAACGAGCGCCGCCGAGCACGAGCGTCAAATTCTCGTGCCCGGTGGCGTGTCTCTCTTTCATGGTCAAGCTGATGCGGCGAAGCGCTCGCGGAAATATCCGGCCAGCCCGCCGAGCAGCACCCAGAACACCAGCGTCGTCATCACCACGGCGACGACGAAGCTGTGATGCAGGCCCTCCGGGATCGGCGATTCATAGCTGACAGGTTGCGGTGCGCCGATGATGTGCGGAGCGACGAGAAGCGCCACGCCACCAATGATCGCGGGCACCGACCGTCCATAGACGATCAGCGCTAACCCCGAGGCGGACGCAGCCACGGTGCCAATCCACCACAGCTGCCGAGGCCCGAGCTCTGCCGCCGGCATGGCGGGGAGTTCAGGCGGAAGACCGAGACCTGGCGCCAGCGTGAAGACGGCAAACGCTGCCAGGCCCCACATCACGCCCTGCCGCCAGCCGGAAATCCCGCCGGCAAGCTCGCTCACCGCAATGAGGAGCAGCGCAAAGCCGATTCCGGTTATGACATTCGCGGCGAGTGTGAAAGCGGTGCGTTCGAAGCCATCGGAAGGCGCCCAGCCTTCATCATGCTCATGCGCGCCGGCATCCGCATGCTCATGCTGGGGCCCGGCTTTAGCCTCCCCGGCCTGCTCGAACACCTCTGCCTTGAGAATGAGCGGAACTGTCGTGAACTGCTGCGCCACCGTCATGCCGAGGCCGGCGATCAGACCGGCGGCCGCGGCAACCAAAACCATTGTGCGAAAGAAATCCATCTGGGCCTCCTTAGTGGCAAGGAAAGGCCATGGAATGCCGATAGTCGTGGCTCGCATTGTGCACCGCCTCGATGTGGGAGAAGCCCACACCGAACACGATGAACATCCCGAGCAACGCCGCCATGAAGATGGGCACGGCGCGAGCGGCGGTAAGCTCGACGTCACCTTGCGCCGCATCCTGGCGCTTGGTCGATAATGTGGTCATTGTCTGCTCCCATGACCCTCCACCCGAGGGCCGGTTAAGGGTTTCGCTCATCACCGGCCGGTCTACTGGCTTTGCGGGTCATAACCAGCCCTTCCGCCTTCCCGGAGCGAAGGCCCCAGTGGCATGTGCTGAAGGGTGGCTCGCCGCTTACAGTTGCGGGGGCAGCCGGGGCTTCGGGCTGATTGCCCTCACCCACGTTCCCGTCTTACGTCCCGCCTTCAGAGCGGGAACCGATGACAGCGGAAACTATAGTGACCGTTCGGCTACCTGCAAGCCCGATCAGCTAAGCGGGTCTTTTCGTTGACAAGCTTGAGGCGCGGTTCTTTAACTTGAGCCGAAGACGGTCTCCTCCATCGAGGAGGAGTGAAAAGGGAATGCGGTGAGGAGCTTGACCGTTCCGATTCCGCAGCTGCCCCCGCAACTGTAAGCGGAGAGCGGCTCATCAAGGCACCACTGGGGTTGTAGGCCCTGGGAAGGCGATGAGCGGCGAAACATCCGCGAGCCAGGAGACCTGCCGTCAGATTTGTTGACCCGCGAAAGCCGGGCGGGGTGCCCTGGCTGCTAGCGGTGACCGGCATTCTGCCGGCGCGAGGCTGACGCCTCGTTTCTTCGCTAAACCGCACCCTTGGGACGCGTCGAGTGCCATCTGAGGGGAACAGCGTGCCGGCTGAGGGGAACAGCGTGCCGGGTGAGGGGAACAGCGTGCCGGCGCGTGCGGGACTCTATGTCTGCATGTCCTGCTGGCGTCACGGCATCAAGCGCGAGGCCGAAGGCGAGAGCACCGACGGCAAGCGCCTGTTCGACGAACTGGCTTCTCGTGTGTCCGAGCTGGGTCAGGACGCCCCGGTTCGACCAATCCCGGTGCTCTGCTTCGCCAATTGCGAGCGCGGTTGCAGTGTTGCTATCGCGAGCCCCGGCAAATGGTCCTATTTGCTCGGCGAATTGGGGCCCGAGCACGCCGCCGATCTCTTGACCTATGCGAAGACCTATAACCAGGCCCGCGCCGGTGTGGTGCTGCCCTCGAAGCGGCCGGCATCGCTGGAGCATGCCGTAATTGCCCGCTTTCCTCCTCACCTCGATCAAGTCAAGGACGCCGCCGAATGACGACCGCCCGCATCCCCGCCACCATCATCACCGGCTTTCTCGGCGCCGGTAAAACCACGCTGCTCCGCCACGTGCTGGAGAATGCCAAGGGGAAACGCCTTGCCATCATCGTCAATGAATTCGGCAGCGTCGGCGTCGACGGTGAGACCTTGCGGAGTTGCGGCCTGACCAATTGTCCGGAGGAGAATATCGTCGAGCTGTCCAATGGCTGTCTCTGCTGCACCGTCGCCGAGGATTTCATTCCGACCATGCTGGCTTTGATCGAACGGGCCGAGCCGCCGGAGCATATTCTGATCGAGACCTCCGGCCTCGCTCTGCCGAAGCCGCTGGTGAAGGCGTTCGACTGGCCCGACATCCGCTCGCGGCTGACCGTCGATGGCGTCATCGCCGTGGTCGATGGGCCCGCCGTTGCCGCCGGACGTTTCGCCGACGATCCCGAAGCAGTCGCTCGCCAGCGCGAGGCCGATCCATCCGTAGAGCACGACAATCCACTCGCCGAGGTCTACGAGGATCAGTTGATGGCGGCCGATCTCATCGTCCTCAACAAGACCGATCTGATCGATGCCGGTGTCAGCGAAAAGCTGAAATCCGAAGTCGTGGCCATCGTGCCGCGCGCGGTTAAGGTGATCGCGGCGCGCGACGGCCGCGTCGATGTCGCCGTGCTGCTCGGCCTGCACGCGGCGGCGGAGGACGATCTCGCAGCTAGGCCCTCGCATCACGACGCCGCAGGTTTGGAACACGAGCATGACGATTTCGAGAGCTTCGTGGTGATGCTGCCTGAGATCGACGATCCTGACGCGCTGATCGCACGGCTGAAGACCGTCTCTGAAACCCACGATGTACTGCGCATGAAAGGCTTCGTCGCCATCGCCGGCAAGCCATTGCGCCTCGCGGTTCAAGGCGTCGGAACGCGCTTCAATTCGGCCTTCGACCGGCCCTGGGCCCATGGCGGCGAACGACGCGGCCACGTCGTCGTCATCGGCGAGACCGGGCTCGACCGCGCCGCCATCGAAGCCGGCATCAGAGGCTGAAATGCACATCCTGGTCCGCGAAACGAGAGGCTTGGACGAGGCGGAACCCGCCATCGATCTCGGCCACTCGCCTGCGGACTTGGTGTTTCTCTCGTTTTCGGACAGCGACCTCGGCAGCGCCGCCTCGGCCTGGGCGGCGAACAGGGACAGGCTTCCCTCGCTCCGCCTCGCCAATCTGTCGCGGCTCAAACACCCAATGTCGGTCGATCTCTATGTCGAGCGCGTCATCGAGAACGCGCGCTGCGTCATTGTCAGGCTGCTTGGCGGTCTCGACTATTGGCGCTATGGCGCCGAGGAACTGGCCCACGCCGCCCGCAAAGCTGGCATCGCTCTGGCGCTGCTGCCGGGCGACGGCAGGGACGATCACCGGCTTGCCGAGCTTTCCACCGTGAGCAGCGAGGCACTCGCCCGCCTCGATCAATATTTCGCGCAAGGCGGTCCCATCAATATGAATCGTGGACTGCAATTCGCCGGCCATCTCGCAGGCCTTGCGCCTGACCACGGGCTCGCGGCCGAGCCGTTGCCGACGCACGGTCTCTACGATCTTGGCCTTGCCGATAAACCGGGCCGCCCACTCTCCGTCATCGTGTTCTACCGCGCCTATCTCTTGGCCGGCGATCTCGCACCGATCGATGCGCTCGCCGCTTCGCTCAATGCCAAGGGCTTGAATGTTCGCGCAGCCTATGCCGGCAGCTTGAAGGATACCGACTCGGCTCGCTTCGTCGCGACCACGCTTCGAGATCTGAAGCCCGCTGTCGTGCTCAACGCCACGGCCTTTTCGGCGCGTCTCGGCGATGCGCCATCGCCGCTCGAGGCAGCAGGCGTCCCAGTGTTGCAGCTCGTCACTTCCGGCTCGTCGCACGACGCGTGGGCATCATCGCCGCGCGGCCTATCCCAAGCCGATCTCGCCATGCAAGTCGTGCTGCCCGAGCTCGATGGCCGGCTGCTCTCCTCCGCGATCTCTTTCAAAGCGGAGCAGACCGAAGTCGAAGGTCTCGAATTCGCTCGCGTGGCACACGCGCCTTCGCCCGACGGCATCGAGGCTGCTTCTCGCTCCGCGGCACAATGGGCGAGGCTCGGCGCGACGCCGCGCTTCGAGCGGAAGCTTGCTCTCATCCTTTCCGCCTATCCCGGCGCCGCGGGACAGGCCGCTCATGCGGTCGGTCTCGACGCGATCTCAAGCACCGCCGAAATTCTCGACCTGCTAAAGACCGAAGGCTTCGATGTCGGGCGCGACCGCGCGACGGGCGACAGACTCGTCGCGGAGCTTTGCGACGCCGAACCGAGTCCCTTCTTGCCCGTCGATGACTATCAGCGTCTCCTCGCTGAGTTGCCCGACGAGATTGCGAGCAAGATCGAAGCAGCGTGGGGCGCCCCGGAAGCCGACCCTTGTCTCCGTGCCGGCTATTTCACATTACGCATCGCCCGCCACGGCAAGCTGATCGCGGCCATTCAGCCGGACCGCGGCAATGCGCTCGACCGCAAAGCGAGCTATCACGATCCTGACTTGCCGCCGCGCCATGCCTGTGTCGCCTTCTATCTTTGGCTGCGCGAGATCGAACGCATCCACGCGCTTGTCCATTTAGGCACCCACGGCACGCTCGAATGGCTGCCCGGAAAATCCGTGGCGCTGTCGTCCTCCTGCTTTCCCGCCGCGCTGCTGCAAGGCCTG
Source organism: Methyloceanibacter sp. (assembly GCA_036559585.1). Lineage (GTDB taxonomy): Bacteria > Pseudomonadota > Alphaproteobacteria > Rhizobiales > Methyloligellaceae > Methyloceanibacter. The sequence continues at coordinate 12,832 of DATBSU010000006.1, read as the reverse complement.
CCGGTGATCTATCCGTTCATCGTCAACAATCCCGGCGAGGCGGCTTGCGCCAAGCGAAGGCTCGGCGCCGTCACCATCGGCCATCTGACCCCGCCGCTGAAATCTGCCGGTAGCGGCGAGGCTGCTGCCGAGTTGGAAAGGCTGATTGACGAATTCGCCGCCGCCGACGGGCTCGATCGCCGCCGCACCCAACTCCTGCGCAGAGAAATTCTCGATCGCGCCGAGAATGCCGGGGTCTTGGCCGAGAGTGGCGCCAAGCGCGATATGAGCGAGGACGATCAACTCTCCCGGCTCGATGCCTATGTCTGCGACGTGAAGGATTTGCAGATCCGGGATGGATTGCACATTTTCGGCCGTGCACCTGAGCCGACAAGGCGCGGCGAATTCTTGAGCGCGTTGCTGGCGTCCAATCCTGGCGTCCAGATTGAGACCCTCACCGCGCGCCTCGACGCCTCCGCCGCGAGTGAGCGCTCAGCTTTGATCGCCGCGCTCGATGCCAAATTCGTGGCGCCAGGTCCGTCCGGTGCGCCGACCCGAGGCCGTGCCGACGTGCTGCCGACGGGCCGCAATCTCTACGCCATCGACCCGCGCGCCGTGCCGACGCGTTCCTCGCTAGTGCTTGCCGAGAAGGCGGCAGCCGAACTGATGCGCCGGCATCTCCAGGACCATGGCGATTGGCCACGCAGTCTTGTCATCGATCTCTGGGGCAGCGCCACCATGCGCACCGGCGGCGAGGATCTGGCGCTGGCGCTTCTGCTGATGGGTGCGCGGCCGGTCTGGGATTCGGGCTCGTCCCGCGTGACGGGTATTGAAATTCGTCCCATCGCCGAACTCAAGCATCCCCGCGTCGACGTGACCTTGCGCATCTCCGGGCTTTTCCGCGACGCCTTCGAAATGCAGATCGCTTTGTTCGACGAGGCTGTCCGCGCCGTCGCCGCGCGCGACGAGCCGGAGGAGTGGAATGGTCTCTCGGCTTCGGTCAGAGGGCTTGAGGGTGACGCGCTTCGCCACGCGACTGCGCGCATCTATGGCGCAGCCTGGGGCGATTACGGCGCCGGCGTCACCGCCCGCGTCGAGCGTGGCGCCTGGGAGAAAGCCGCCGATCTTGGGCTCGATTATCTCGAAAGCTCATCGACCACCTACGGCAAAGGCATCGATGGCGTTCGCGACGAGATCGGCTTCTCCGCGCGCGTGTCGCAAGCCGACGCCTTCCTGCATGTCCAAGATCACGCCGAGATCGATCTGCTCGAAAGCCTCGACTATGCGGCCTTCGAAGGCGGATTCGCTGCCGCTGCCGAGAAGCTCGGCGTCTCTCCTGTGCTCTACCACGCCGACACCTCGCGCCCTGAAGCTCCCAAGACCCGCACGCTGGTCGAGGAAATTGCGCGCGTGGTGCGCGGCCGCGCCGCCAATCCCGTCTGGATCGAAGGCATGATGCATCACGGTTATCGCGGCGCCTCCGAAGTTGCGCGGAGTGTCGAAGGCCTGTTCGCCTTCGCCGCGACCTTGCCCGCGCGTCTCGACCGCCAATTCGATCTGCTGTTCGATGCCACGCTCGGCAATGAGACCGTCGATGCGTTCTTGCGTGACACGAACCCGGCCGCGCGGGAAGCCATGGCTGCCCGGTTCGATGAGGCAATCCGCCGCGATTTGTGGCGCCCGCGCCGGAATAGCGTTGCGGGAACTTTGAGGCAAGCGTCATGAGTACGGCCGCGCTCCGCAAAGGCTGGTGCCCGACCTTGCTCTCGCCCATGGAATCCGGCGATGGTTGGCTCGCGCGGGTGAAGCCGAGTGCCGCCAAATTCGACACAAACCAGGCACGCGTCATCGCCGATGCAGCGCGGCGCTACGGCAATGGGCATATCGATCTGACGTCGCGCGGCAACTTGCAGATCAGGGGCCTGAGCCCGCGTTCCGCGGAGCAGTTCGCCGAAATCATCATTTCTCACGGGCTTGCGGGCGAGCATGCTTCGATCGAGTCTATCCGCAACGTCATGGCGAACCCGCTCGGCGCCGACGATTCGACAGCTTCATTCGACTCCCATGCGCTCGCTGCGGAAATCGAGGCGATGCTCGCCGCGGAACTTGCGCTCGAGGCCCTGCCGCCGAAATTCGGGATCCTCGTCGATGGCGGTGGCGTGCTGCCGCTCTCTGATGTCTCGAGCGATATCAATGTTCGCGCCTTCGAGGGCAGACTCGCCATTCAGCTCGATGGTGGAACCCATGCCGTCGTTTGCTCACCGGTTGTTGCCGCAAAGATCGTAATGAGTTTGGCGCTCGCCTTTTTACATTTGTCGTGGGAGAGGCGCGAGCTGCCTCACCGTATGCGCGAGCTGGTCTTGAGCCTGGGCGAGGCCACCGTCTTCACCGCAGCGGGGGTTGCCGCTGCCGCTGCTCTCTTGACCGAACGACCCGAGGCCCGCGCGCCGATCGGCTTCATTTGCGGGCGTGATACAGGCTTCTTCGGTGCCGGACTACCCTTCGGCCGCATCGATGCCGAAACTTTGGCGAGCCTCGCCGATCTCAGCGAACGTTTTGGCGACGGCAGCCTGCGAACGACGCCATGGCGGGCGTTGGTTTTCGTGGGTGTTGCTCTCTCGGATGCAGACGGCCTATCGCACCAAATTTCCGACCTTGGCCTGATCACCGATCCTGCCGACCCCCGCCTCCTCATCCATGCCTGCGTCGGCCGTGGTGCCTGTCCCAACGCCAGCGTCGATACACGCCGCGACGCGAGCCGGTTCGCCACTGCCAGTCCCGGACTGACCGTTCATATCTCCGGCTGCGCCAAAGGTTGCGCGCATCAGGGACCAGCGTCCGTGACTCTGGTCGGAAATAACGGATGCTACGATCTCGTCCGCGACGGCAGCGCCGGCGATGCACCGGTCATCACGGGCTTAAGTTTTGATCAGGCGCTGGTCGCTATCGAGCAGGAGGCACCATGACCGCCTCTTATGATTACATCTCCGACGGCGCCGAGATTTACCGCCGCTCCTTCGACATCATCCGCAGTGAGGCCGAGCTGTCCCGCTTCTCAAAGGATGAGGCCCGCGTCGCCGTGCGCGTGATTCACGCCTGCGGCATCGTCGATGTCGCTCGCGACCTCGTCTTCTCGCCGGACTTCGCCGCCGCCGCCCGCGCCGCCTTACTGGCGGGTAAGCCTATTCTCTGCGACTCCAAGATGGTGGCGAACGGCATCACTGGCGCGCGGCTTCCCGCCAACAACGAAGTGATCTGCACGCTCGATGCACCCGGCATCGCCGACCTGGCCGCCGATCTCGGCACCACGCGCTCCGCCGCGGCACTCGATCTTTGGCGCGATCGCCTCGACGGCGCGCTCGTCGCTATCGGCAACGCACCGACGGCGCTATTTCGCTTGTTGGAATTCATTGAAGCCGGCGCGCCGATGCCTGCCGCCATCATCGGCATGCCGGTCGGCTTTGTCGGCGCCGCGGAGTCAAAAGAGGCGTTGGCGGCCTATGGGCGCGTGCCTTTCCTAATCGTCAAAGGCCGCAAAGGCGGCAGCGCCATGGCCGCTGCTGCCGTCAATGCATTGGCGAGCGAGGCTGAATGATGGAGCGTCGTGGCACCCTCTATGGTGTTGGCGTCGGCCCCGGCGACCCGGAGCTGATGTCGCTCAAAGCCGCGCGCATTCTGAAAGCTGCGCCAATCATCGCCTATTTCGCCAAAAAGGGCTTGGTCGGCAACGCTCGCCGCATCGTCGATGGCCATCTCAATCCTGATGCCGAGCTTGTCCGCCTCGACTATCCCATCACTACCGAGCTTGCGGAGACGGATCCCGTGTACATCGCTGCCCTTGTCGGCCTCTATGATGAAAGCGCTGCAATCCTCGCTCGACATCTCGAACGCGGCGCCGATGTCGCCGTGCTCTGCGCGGGCGATCCCTTTTTCTACGGCTCCTATGCGCATCTGCATGAGCGCCTCGCCGAGAAATATACCTGCGAAGTCATTCCCGGCATTACCGCCATGAGCGGCTGCTGGACGCGCGCCTCCCTGCCCATGACCTGCGGCGACGAGATGCTCGCAATCCTTCCCGGCACCATGGAGGAAGATGCTCTAACGACGCGGCTCTCTTCCTGCGAGGCAGCCGTCATCATGAAAGTTGGCCGCAACCTCGCCAAGATCAGGCGTGCGCTGTCGGGTGCACGCAAGCTCGACCGTGCCGTCTTTGTCGAGCGCGGCACCATGGCCGAGGAGCGCATCCTTCGCCTCACAGAGAAACCTGACGACGACGCGGCTTATTTCAGCATCGTGCTCGTTCCCGGCCTGAGGAAGCCGCTATGACCGGCCGCCTTGCCATTGTCGGCATCGGGCCCGGTGCAGCCGAACTCGTCACGCCTCTTGCCACCGAGACGCTCGCCGCCGCAACCGACCTCGTGGGCTATGGTCCTTACCTCGCGCGCGTGCCCGAACGTCCCGGACAGAAACGTCACGCCTCCGACAATCGCGAGGAGCTGGCGCGCGCCCGTGAGGCCCTGGCCCTGGCCGTTTTGGGCAGGAACGTAACGGTGGTCTCTTCCGGCGACCCAGGCGTATTCGCCATGGCGAGCGCAATGTTCGAGGCCATCGAGACCGGCCTGGAGGCCTGGAAGAGCATCGGAGTGACGGTGGTGCCGGGAGTGTCCGCCATGTTCGCCGCCGCTGCCAAGGCCGGCGCGCCGCTCGGCCACGATTTCTGCGTGATCTCGCTCTCAGACAATTTGAAGCCCTGGGATCTGGTGCTGAAGCGGCTGGAGGCAGCCGCCGTAGCCGACTTTGTCATTGTGCTCTATAACCCGGCCTCAAAGGCGCGGCCTTGGCAGCTCGGCGAAGCTCTCGATTTGATCGGACGCTACCGAGCGAGCGATACGCCGGTGATCTTCGCCCGCGCCGTGACTCAAGCCGATGAACACATCGAGCTGACGACGCTCGGCCGCGCCGATCCTTCGCGCGGTGACATGCGGACGATCATCATTGTGGGCTCAAGCGCAACCAAGCTCATCTCGCGTGGGGCCGGTGAGCCCTTCGTCTATACGCCGCGTCACGTGGAGTTGGCCGAGACATGATGTTGTTCGAGCCATTGCAACGCTTCGACCACGGTCTCGACGCTCGGTGCCTCGGGAAGCATCGGTCGCCGTACCATGACCACTGGCAGGCCGAGCGCGCGGGCCGCTGCGAGCTTGGCATAGGTCGCTTCGCCGCCGGAATTCTTGGTCACGACGATGTCGATCGCATGCTGTTTCAGCAGCGTCAATTCATCGACAAGGCGGAAAGGCCCGCGGGCCGTGATCAACTCGACATGCGCCGGAAGCTCGTCCCGCGCAGGCGCTTCGACGCTGCGCAACAGGTAGAAATGCTGCGAAGCCTTGGCAAAGGGCCGAAGCTCGTCCCGCCCCGTGGTCAGGAACACACGCTTCGCGGTTTCGCCGAGAGCGACCGCCGCGCCTTCGAGATCTTCGACCAAGATCCAATTGTCGCCATCGACCGGCGTCCAAGACGGGCGCCTGATCGCAAGCAATGGAACACCGGTCAGACGAGCCGCTTCGATCGCGTTGGCCTTGATCTGATCGGCGAAGGGATGTGTGGCGTCGATCACGGCGTCGAATTTCTCGTCGTGGAGAGTCCGCGAGAGCCCCTCGGCGCCGCCAAACCCGCCGGTCCGGATCGTTCCCGGCAACTTCACCGGTTCGCTGGTCCGCCCAGCGAGCGACAACGTCACATCGTAGCGAGCATCGCCATCGAGCGCGCGCGCGAGCGCCGCGGCTTCGCCGCTGCCGCCGAGAATGAGGAGTTTGGTCTGTTTCACGCGTCTTGGGTCGCATCATGAGCGGCACCGGTCAACAGCGCTGGCTTGCCGTCATTGGCATTGGCGAGGACGGCATCGAAGGCCTGTCGCCTGCAGCACGAGCGCTAATCGCGAACGCCAAACTGGTGATCGGGGGCAAGCGGCATTTGGCTTTGGCCGACGGTCTGCCGCGGGCGGAGCGCAAGTCCTGGGCGAGCCCAATCACCGACTCGATCCCGGAAATTCTCAAATATCGCGGCGAACCGGTCGCCGTGCTCGCCTCCGGCGATCCTTATTGCTACGGCATCGGTTCCCTACTCTCCGCCTACATTCCGTCTTCGGAGATCATCGCCATCCCGGCTCCCTCATCGCTATCGCTCGCCTGCGCCAAGCTCGGCTGGGCGCTCGACGAGACGGCGACCATCTCCCTGTGTGGCCATCCAATCGAGACTCTAGCGCCTTTGTTGCAGCCGAACCGCCACCTTCTCGTTCTCTCCACCGACGCGACCACACCCGCTTCCGTCGCCCGCTATCTCAGGGAGCGCGGCTTTGGGTCCTCCATTCTGCACGTGCTCGAAGCCTTGGGTGGCGAGCGTGAGCGCATCCGTTCCACGAAAGCCGAGTCCTACGGCTTCAATGATGTCGATGCGCTGAACCTCGTCGCCATCGAGATCGAGGCCGGAGCCGACGCCAAGATCATCCCTCTTGCGGCCGGGGTTCCCGACGAGATGTTCGAGCATGACGGCCAGCTCACCAAGCGCGAGATCCGGGCCGTCACGCTCTCTTCGCTTAAGCCTCGCGCGGGCGAACTCCTTTGGGACATTGGCTGCGGTTCTGGCTCGGTCTCGATCGAATGGCTGCTGCGCCATCCCTCTAATCGCGCCATCGGCATCGAACGCGACGCCACGCGAGCTGGACGCGCCGCGCGGAACGCCGCCGAGCTTGGCGTCCCGCGTCTTCAGATCTTGACCGACGCGGCGCCAGACGCACTCGCTTCGTTGCCTCCTCCGGACGCCGTGTTCATCGGCGGCGGCTGTGACGAGACCGTGATCGAGAAAAGCTGGGATGCGCTGAAATCCGGCGGCCGCCTCGTCGTCAACGCCATCACGCTCGAGACGGAGAAGGCGGTGCTCGTTGGCCAAGCCAAATTCGGCGGCACGCTCACCCGGCTCTCCGTCGAGCGGCTCGATGCTGTCGGCAGCAAGCAGGCCTTCCGCCCCGCCATGACCGTCACGCAATGGAGCGCGGTGAAACCATGATTGTGCATTTCATCGGCGCCGGCCCCGGCGCGCCCGATCTCATTACAATTAGAGGCCGCGAAATTCTGTCGCGCTGCCCGGTCTGCCTCTATGCCGGCTCGCTCGTGCATCCGGACCTCCTCAGATTCTGCCCGGACGGTGCTCGTATCGTCGATACCGCGCCGCTGAGTCTCGAGGAGATCGTTGCCGAGTTCGAAGCGGCGCATGTGGCCGGAAAAGACGTGGCGCGGCTGCACTCCGGCGACCTCTCGATTTTCAGTGCCATCGGCGAGCAACTTCGCGAGCTCGATCGGCGGAACATTCCCTATACCTTGACGCCTGGCGTTCCCGCCTTCGCCGCAGCTTCCGCTGCGCTTCGCCGCGAGCTTACTCTGCCGGAAGTCGCGCAATCCGTCGTGCTCACGCGCACCTCTGGCCGCGCCTCGGCCATGCCGCTGCGCGAGACGCTTGCCGCTTTTGGTGCCACCCGCGCCACGCTGGTGCTGCATCTGTCGATTCAGGCGCTCGATCCCGTCGTGGCAGAGCTCATGCCCAGCTACGGCGTCGATTGTCCCATTGCTGTGGTGGTGAGAGCCACCTGGCCGGACGAGCGCATCGTCCGCGCCACGCTTGGCACCATCCTGCAAGAAATCGCCAAGGAACCGCCGGAGCGCAGCGCCCTCATCATCGTGGGCAGGGCGCTTGGCTCCGAAGACTTCCGCGCCAGCGCGCTCTACGACGCCAATTATCGCCACCGCTATCGCGCCGGAGGTCAGTCGTGAACGCGCACCGGAACGGCATGGCCGACCAAGCCGCCATCGCGGTCGAACACCGCGATTTCAAGATCGATGGGTGTATCGCGAAGCACCCCCGCCGCGGTAGCCCAGGCTTTCTTGGCGACTACATCTCCGAGAGCGATGCCGTCGTCTTGCGCGTGACCGAAGGCCTCTGCCGCTGTATTCGACGCGACGATACGTTCGGCAAGCGTCTCGGAGCCGCCTGCCTCGCGCGCAAGCGTAGCGAGAGCCTGAAGGTCAACGCTGCCCCGCGCCGAATGCAGATCGAGCAGTCCTTGAGCGAGCTTGGTCATCTTGCCGACGCCGCCGGCAATGGTGACGTGCGGAATGGGATGCGCCCTGAGATATTTCAACATGCCGCCGACGAAATCGCCCATGTCGATCAGCGCGCTGTCGGGAAGATTGTACATTTTGGCGATGGCTGCTTCGGAGGTGCGTCCCGTGGCGCCCGCGACATGCGTCAGGCCGAGCGCGCCCGCGACGTCGATGCCTTGATGGATGGTGGCGATCCAGGCGGCACAGGAATAGGGCACGACAATTCCCGTGGTACCGAGGATCGACAGTCCGCCTTTGATCCCGAGCCGTGCGTTCAGTGTCTTCTCCGCGAGCTGTTCGCCGTTCGGAATCGAGATTTCGATCTCGACGTCACGGGAGCCTCCATGAGTCTCTCCGACCTCAGCGATCGCCGCGCGGATCATCTCGCGCGGCACAGGATTGATGGCGGGCTCGCCGGGAGGTACAGGCAGTCCCGGCAGCGTTACGGTGCCGATTCCCTTCCCCGCCTTGAAGCCGACGCCGCTTCCAGGCGGCCCTTTCCGCACCGTCGACAGCACCAGCGCCCCATGGGTGACGTCCGGATCGTCGCCTGCATCCTTGACCACACCGGCGGTGGCGGAATTCGTCTCTCCCCTGCTGACGGCAAGCGAGAACGCGACGCGTTGCCCGTTGGGCAGCGCGATCTCGACGGGATCGGGAAATGCGCCGGTGAGCAACGCCGCATAAGCCGCCTTGCTCGCTGCGGTCGCGCAAGCGCCAGTGGTCCAGCCGCGGCGAAGCGGGCGTTCAGGGCGATCCTCGTCCATGCGCCAGCCAATAGCCCGTCCGACCGCGACTGTCACCGCATCAGGCGCACTCCATGACCAAAGCGCTTCTCATCGCTGCCCCAAGGTCAGGGTCGGGCAAGACCACGCTGACGCTTGGCCTGCTCGCGGCCCTGAAGCGCCAGGGCGTGAAAGTGCGCGCGGCAAAGAGCGGTCCCGACTATATCGATCCCGCCTTCCATGAAGCCGCAACCGGAGCACCAAGCCTCAATCTGGATAGCTGGGCCATGCCGCCCGCTCTGCTTCAGACCGTGGCGGCGGAGGCTGGAGCCAATTCGGACCTGCTGATTGTTGAATCAGCCATGGGCCTGTTCGACGGCGCGAGCGCCAAGCGAACCGGCTCCGCCGCCGAACTCGCCAGCGCGCTTGACCTGCCCGTCCTGCTCATTCTCGACGTCTCTGGTCAGGCCCAGTCTGCCGCCGCAATGCTGCGTGGCTTCGCCAGCCATGACCCTCGCCTTAACATCGCGGGCGTCGTGCTCAATCGCGTTGGCAGCGACCGGCATCGTTTGATGATTGAGCGCGCCATCGCGCCGCTTGGCATTCCCATCGTCGGTGCCATTCCACGAGATGAGGCGATTCATCTCCCCGAGCGTCATCTCGGTCTGGTGCAGGCTGGTGAGCATGGCGATCTCGCATTGCGGCTTGAGCGCCTGGCCGATCTCGTCGAGCGAAGCTGCGATCTCGCTCGCATCGAGGACCTGGCGCGGAGTCTGACCGTGCAGACAAGCGGCGTCGTAGCACTTCCTCCGCCGGGGCAGACCATCGCGCTAGCGCGGGACGAGGCCTTCAGCTTCATCTATCCGCATCTCTTAAGCGGCTGGCGGCAGGCGGGCGCCGAGATAGTGCCCTTCTCGCCCCTTGCCGATGAAGCCCCTCCGTCACATTGCGACGCCTGCTGGCTTCCCGGCGGCTATCCGGAATTGCACGCAAGCAGGCTCGCTGCCGCAAATCACTTCAAGGTCGGCCTCGGCAAGTTCGCAGCGAGCCGTCGCGTCCACGGCGAGTGCGGCGGCTACATGGTTCTTGGGCAATGGCTTGAGGATGCGGAAGGCAACCGCCACGCCATGACAGGCCTGTTGTCGCATGCCACCAGCTTCGCCGAGCGCCGCCTGCATCTTGGCTACCGCACAGCAAAGCTCAGCGTGAGCTCGCCCCTCGGCCGGAGCGGCGAAGTGGTGCGAGGCCACGAATTTCATTATGCCTCGCTGACCGAGCCCGGCGGCGAAGTGTCCCTCGCGGACCTGTTCGATGCGGAGAGCAACCGACTTGGCGCGACAGGCGGTCGCCGTGGACATGTCACGGGCACGTTCTTCCATGTCGTCGCTTCCGCAGAGCCGCATATTCTTGGCGACGCCCGTCCCCGCGCCATGGTCGAGAGCGCATGAGCCGCCTTAGCAGTCTCGACGATCTCCGCGCGCTGATCGCCGATCTGCCAAAGGGAGACAACGCGGCATCGGCAGCGATCGACAAAAAGCAATTCCGCCTCACCAAGCCGCAAGGCAGCCTCGGGCGGCTGGAAGGATTGGTGGCGTGGCTCGGGCGCTGGCAGGGAAGCGCCGAGCCCAAGCTCGATCGCGTCGATGTGGTCGTCTTCGCCGGCAATCACGGCATAGTGGCCCAAGACGTCTCCGCCTATCCCGCGACGGTCACGGCGCAAATGGTCGCCAACTTTGAAAAAGGCGGAGCCGCAATCAATCAGCTATGCAAGGCCTCCGGTGCGAGGCTTAAAGTGCTTGCTCTGAAGCTCGATCAGCCGACCACCGATTTCACGGTCGATCCCGCCATGAGTGAAAGGGAGTTTGTTGAGATCGTGTCGCTCGGCTTCGCCGCTCTTCCACAAGAGGCCGATCTGGTCTGCCTCGGCGAAATGGGCATCGGCAACACCACGGTCGCCTCGGCACTCGCGGCCGCCTTATTTGGTGGCGACGGCGCGCGCTGGGCGGGGCGTGGCACCGGCGTCGACGACGCAGGGTTGATGCGCAAATCCGCCGCGATCGATGCCGGTCTCAAGCGTCATCACTATGCACTCTCCGATCCGCTTCAGGCCGCCCGCCGTCTTGGCGGGCGCGAATTCGCGGCCATCCTCGGCGCTGTACTTGCCGCTCGCCAGCACAACGTGCCGGTGCTGCTCGACGGATTTGCCGCGACAGCAGCCGCGGCACCCCTTGCGCGCCTTGCGGCCGACGCTCTTGACCATACCAAAATCGCGCATTGTTCGGCGGAAGCTGGGCATCGGGGTCTCTGCCAGCAACTCGGCAAGAGGCCGATCCTCGATCTCGATATGCGGCTCGGCGAAGCGACTGGTGCGGCGCTGGCGGTCCCAGTGCTAAGAGCGGCCCTCGCCTGCTATTACGGCATGGCCACGTTCGAGGAAGCGAATGTCGATGAGCGGAGTTGAATGGGCCAAGGCCAGGCTTGCCGAGACCGTCGCGGCTTTCGCGCTGCTGACCCGGCTTCCGGTTGGCCTGATGCCTGTTCCCTGGATGCGTGAGCTGCGCCACGCCGCTTGGGCCTATCCGCTGGTGGGTGCTGCTGTCGGTCTCATCGGCGGCCTGACCTATTGGATCGTCCAGGGCCTGGGCGTGCCGCCGGTATTGGCCGCCATCTTCGCGATCTTTGCCACCATCCTCGCCACCGGCGCATTGCACGAAGACGGCCTCGTCGACGCCGCTGACGGCCTTGGCGGAAAATCGCCGGAGGATCGTCTCGCCATCATGCGCGATCACCGCATCGGCACCTATGGCGCGCTCGCGCTGGTGCTCTCGCTGGGAGTTCGCAGCGCCGCCATCGCGCTTCTGGCCGAGCCTGCGCTCGTCATAGGCGCACTGATTGCGACTGGCGCGGCAAGCCGGGCGTCCGCCACGGCGCTAATGGCTGCCTTGCCGCAAGCTCGTGACGACGGCATGTCCATCGCCGCCGGGCGCGCCTCGACAGGTTATGCTGTTACAGCCTTCACGCTCGCCTTTGCGATCGCATGGCTCGCCCTGTCCTTCGTATCCGCGTTAGGCGTGATCATAGTCTCGTTGATCGCGACCGCGATCGTTGGTCTTCTCGCGCGCGCGAGACTCGGCGGTCAGACCGGCGACGTGCTCGGCGCCTCCTGCCAGTTCGCAGAGTGCGCCGCCCTCACGTTGATTGCGGCGCTCGCAGTCTGAATTCCCTCGGATGATCGTCCGGGCCGGCGGCTGCGCCGAAATAAAGCGCATCGAGGAATTTTGCTTCGCGGTCGTCGGCCATCGGCGCTCGGGGTGCTGTGGGCGCACCGATCTTATCGCGGTTATTTCGATAATCGAGAGGCTAAATCCGCGCGGGATTAATGCGCCCAGCGGCGGGCATGTTGGGTCGCCACCTGCATGCAGGCTTGCGCCTCTTCCGGCAGCAACCTGGTGATGACCCCCATGGCGAGCTCGACGGAAATGTCGGTTGCGCCACATTCTTTCAGCTGATCGCGCAGCCAGCCGAAAATCTCCTCGTCGCCGGATTTCAACCCGGTCGCGATCTCTTCCAGCATCTCGCCTAAGGATTCCGTCGCCACCGCCCCCTCCATTCTGCCAAGGCCATCGGCTCGTGGCTTACGCTTTCCGCAACTCCGGCTGTGGCACTCCCCCGACTCAGTATGATACTGGCGAATGCTGCAGGTGCGAAAGTGCGCGAAAGCCACAGGTGTGATCTTTCTTTCACGCGGCTAATAAAGGTCTCCAGTAAAAGCCAGGGGTTTTGGGCGTGGGGCGGACGGCTCCGTCTCGCTCAAGGAGGCGGTCGGTGTGTCCTCCGGGTTGCCGCCGGGCAACGGCCTGCAATAATGCCGGCCCCCTTTGGCGTTGGTCAGCAGCAGATCGACATGGAAATGGTTGGAATGGTAGCGGTCGCTCCCTGGGCCGAGCACCGTATAGAACTCGGCGCAAGCCG
>DATBSU010000005.1:0-10674 GCA_036559585.1 Methyloceanibacter sp. | reverse complement strand
TCCGGAATGTCCTGCAAAATCTCCAGCAACGAAACCTGCATGCGACAACCTCTGATTCGGGTTGTCGCCTATAGATTCACACATCCGCCGCTCTGGGAATCGCCCAGCCAGGACACAGTATAGAGAACTGAACAGCCCTGTCCGACATTTGCACCGATGTAGAATCCGCTCCAAGTCGGAACCGGCGCACTAAAATAGGGCGGCGGGGCAGGCGTATGGAAAGGCAAATCCGCTGCATTCGCGCTGCCACAAAATGCGCTGAGCGCGACAAGCATGGAAAAAGGTCCCTTCATTTTCTTCCTCGTCTATCTTGTTGTCCGGGTCAAGCGAGTGCAATCGGACGTTTTAGTGCTTCGATGCGCTCCTCTCGTCTGATATCGGGCGCCGCCTCGGCGGGATCAGGGCAGATCGATCTCATTTTGTTTCTGAGAGTCGCTCTCGGCCCTTCGCCACCGCAGAAAATGCTCACATCCGCGGCGTTCGCCTTTCCGCAATCAGCTTGCAGGCGATCGCACCGAGCCGAGCCGCATAGCCGTCAGACGAGAATCGTTCTTGGTATAGCGCGTGCGTATCGCTCATCCGCGGATCGCATGTTTCTCGAGCCGACAGCATCGCGGCGGCGAATTCCGCGGGGCTGTCCGCAATGCGCACGTTACCGAGCCGAGCCGGATCGATTCCCATTCCCCTGAACGCCAAAGATGTCGCCACCAGCGGCAAGCCGCTGGACAGCGCTTCCAATGTTTTTATCGAAATGCCATACCCTTCTCTCGTCGGCAGCAAGACGACTGCCGCATCTGCATAGGCGGCTTGGATATTGGCGACCCGTCCCTTGAAGAGACGACGATGTTTTTCGTAGAGCGGCCTGTCGCGACTTTTCACGCCCTCATCGACGTCGCCGAATATCGAGATCGGCATTTTGACTGCGAGCGGAACCACCTCGTGGAGAAACCATCTCGTGCTGAGATAATTCGCCGCATTGTTGCTCGCGAACAGCATGGCCTGGCTACCATCGGCGCACGCTGACGCGGGCGCTACCGACGGATAGATCAGCTCGTGCCGGGAAGACGGAAGAAGCCGACGAAACGCGGCATACTCCTCCGCATTTAGGTGAATGCAAACATCGGCTCGCTTCATCCAGTCGAGTTCGACCGCGAGCATTTCATCGTACCCGGTATACGGCGGGATGAAAAATCCCCCATGATTCCTCAATTCGTATTGTCGTGCTTGAATATCATGAGTGTCCAGGACAACGGGGATGCGGCGTTTCTCTCGCATCCTCTCGACGAGAGGCATCACAAAAAAGTGGTTGGCGTGGATCAGGTCGATAGAGCCGGTATCGAGTCCGTCGGGCAGAGGCGCGTGTTTCGCCAGCTCCACGAGCCAAGTGGCTTGATCGCCATGAATCAAGGGCCACCAGCCGTCTTTCAGGAGCGCCGTCTTGAAAAGATCTGAGATTCTGGCGGATGTTTCGCGCTTCTCATCGGCGGGAAGGTCATGACTACTCGACCGGTAATTCTTCCATCGGGCGCCGCTGCCGATAGAGGGTGTGACGTCGTCCATGAGCGCGACGGAAATGACGCGCGCGCCTAGGCTTCTATACGCCCTTAATTGACCAGCTAAGACTTGATGTGTTCCGCAAGAATGCCACGCCGGATGCACGACCACGACCGTCCTGCCCGACAGCGTCGCGAAAGCGTCGGCCGCCGCCGGATTGGATCGATGGACTGAGCGCCATTTATCGACCGACACTTCGCGAGTCCTCCTCGGCCGCGAAGATCGGATTTGTTCAGGGCGTCATTCTGCTGAAAATATTTCATCTTGTTTCGATGTCGACTTTCGGCAGGAACACTCGCGCGATAAGGCCGCCTCCTACGCGCTCGTCCAGCGCGAGCCGACCGCCATGGGCTTCGACAATCGCGCGAGCGATCGCTAAGCCCAATCCGAAACCTTCCTTGATGTGGGCGGTCGTATCGACGTTTCCCCGCTCGAAAGGTTCGAGCATCGCTGCCCTCTGATCTAAAGGAATGCCCGGCCCACTGTCGATGACCTCGACAATCGCATCTCCATCCCGCTCAAAAAGCCTGATCTCAGGATTTGCGGCGTATTTCACTGCATTGTCGAGGAGGTTGGAGAACACGCGATCCAGATCATCCGGATTGCCTCGAACGTTGATGCGATTTCTTTCACTGTAGCGCACATTAGAGCCCATGTCGATAAACTGGTCCACGACCGCTTGTAACAGGCTAGCCAGATCCAACGGCGCCATTTCCTGTTGAGCGCCGCCGCGCAAGTAGGCGAGGCAGCCGCCGACCATCGCCTCCATCTGATCGAGGTCGCGCTGCAGCTTTGCCTGCGTGTCCCCTTTTTCGAGATATTCCGCTCGGAGGCGCATGCGCGTGATAGGGGTAAGCAGATCATGGCTGACGGCCGCCAACATCCGAGTTCGCTGAGCAGCCATCTCTGCGATGCGACGTTGCATTCGGTTAAACGCCCGGGTCGCCTTTCGGACCTCTTCCGGACCGGTTTCAGGCAGCTGCGCTGGGATACTGTCGAGACCGAAGTCCTCGGCGACATTGGCGAAATTGGTCAGGGGTCGCGTAAGGGATACCGCGGCCCACAAGGAGAAGACGAACAAGCTGATGGCGACGAACCCGATTGTGACCAACGCGAATCTGTCGAAACCGGGCGTTAGAGGAAAAGTGTCGAGCACGATGCTCTGCCCGTCGTGTAGAAATCCTAACGACTTCTTCTGGTCGCCTACATCGGTCCCTGTGATGGTCACTCCGTCTGGAAGGCGGGATTGGAAATAGACAGGATGAGCCCCGGTTTGGGCGGCGCGATCGACGTCCGTAAGCGCGAGGCGAATCTCCGGCAGACTTGCATTCAACGCCGCGGCGATCGCGAGCCTCTCTTTCGGAGAAGCGGCGTCCAAGGCCGTCACGGCTGCGACGACGACCGCAGCTGCTTGGTCCCTCGGATCCCCTGGCGCTGGTTCTGACAAGAGCAAGATCGTCGTCACCGCCGCATGGAATAAACCGACGCAGAGAAGAAGAACGAGTCCCAACTGCACGTTGATATTTCGGAGAGCGTGCATTGTCACTGGGCGCTCACTTTCGCGGTGAACATGTAACCGAATGAGCGTACCGTCTGGATCAGCGCGGGGTCGCGGGGATCGGCTTCGATTTTTTGACGAAGCCGGCTGATCAGAATGTCTACGCTTCGGTCGGTGGCCGAAGCGGCCTTCAGTTCTTCCCGTGAGAACACCTTTCCTGGGTGACGGCAAAACGTCAGCAACAGCTCGATTTCGGCGCTCGTCAGGATTACTCTCACGCCCGTCGGCCCTGACAAGCGCCGCGCGAAAGTGTCCAAGACGAAGCTGGCAAAACAATATTTCGTGACTTTTTCGGACTGCGCCGAATCGGGCCTGGTCCGTCGGAGCACGGCACCGACACGCGCGAGCAGTTCGCGAGGAACGAAGGGTTTGACAATATAGTCGTCGGCGCCGAGTTCGATGCCGAGTATCCGGTCCGTATGCTCGCCGCGCGCGGTCAACATAATCAACGGCGGGCTTCCGACGTTGCGCAAACGCATGCAGATCGAAAATCCGTCCTCGCTGGGGAGGTTTACGTCGAGCACGATAAGGTCGACTTTTTCCTTTGCGAGAATTTTGTCCATTTCTTCGCCGTTCCCGGCGAGCGTCAGTTTGAAGCCGTGATCGGCAAGGTATCTGGATACGAGGAATCTGATTTCTTCATCGTCCTCGACGAGGAGAATGCAACGTTGTTCCACTGGCTGGCTCAGGCTCCACCGAATTCCGGGGCTGCGCTTTCGTCGGCCCGGATTGCGCTAAAAACGTTTGTGCGACGCTGGCGCATCAGTATGTTGAGATCAGGGCGCATTGTTTCGATTTTGTTACAGGAAACGTGAGACAAGATCGTCGGAAGCAGTTGTACGATTGCGGCGTCATAATAGCGACGATCGTCCACTATCCATTGCACGCCTCCGTTCGAATTTTCTCGTGGTGCGCGATTATATCGTGTCCGGACCGCGGACATAGGTGACAGTCTGTTCCTAAGACATGGGTGACAACCTCGGGCCGAACGGGTTGTCCAGGGGTTGCAAAGTGTTCTGCTCCAGATCGATGAAGCCGACGAGCCAAATCCCTTCGTCGACCTCCTTGATTCCCAGCCGCTGACCGGCGAGCACGGTCGAGATGTTGACGCGTTTTCGATGCATGCAGATGCGTCCGCAAGCGGTGACCGCACGTCGCGATCGTGCAAGGGATAGGCGAGTTCCGGCAATCTCCCGTCATAGGGTTAGGCGGAAGGTCGATAGACATCTGCCGGGCGCTTCATGGCGAGCGCCTCATGCGGCCTTTCCTCGTTGAATTCTTTGATGAACTCATCGAAGCGGGCCTGGTGCTGCAAGCTGTTCGTTCCGGGCGGACGGGTCGCCTCCTTCTTCAAGGTCAGATGCATGCGCTCATGGCGGTCGTTCTGCTGGGATGGCCGGGCTTGATGCGCTCGATCTCGACGCCCAGCCGCAGCCACCAGACGGAGAGCTTGGAGAGGCCGAAGAAGCCATTGGGACTGGTGAAAGGAACGCATTGTCGGAGCGCAGGGCCGCCGGCAGGCCGCGATCGCGGAACAGCCTTTCGAAGGCGGTGATCGCCGGCTCCTCTCTGGTCGATTCCAGCGCCTCGCAGAGCAACAGGAAGCGCGAGGCGTGATCGGTGGGGGCAAACAGAACTGGCATTATTCTGGTATTCGTAATACTATGCTGAGCGTCATGGACGCTCGCGTTGCCACCCTCAACCAAGCCAGCTCGAGGGCTTGCTCGACACAGTTCCTACAGTTTCTGGGTCTCGCAAGCACGCTTCAGCGTCGTGAAACTCTCGCGCGCGCCCATTAAGTTGAAAGTTCCCGTCGATCCGGCCACTTCGACAACGAGAGGAAGCGCGGAGGTTTCGGCGTTGCCCTCGATGAGATCAATCGCGCGCGCGGCATCAGTGAGGGCCATGCCGATGGTGACGCGATTGGTTGCGGCCGTGTAACCCCCGGTGAGCCTTGCGGTCACTCGAACACGGGCGCTGTCAATGGTCAGCGAGCTTTTGCGTTCTATGCGAAAGACCACCGGGATCTGCACGTCGAAGCGGAGCTGTCGTAAACTCGTCTCCGGCTTGTCGATCGAAATGTAGATCGACGGACCGCTACCACGGCACTCCGCGGACATCCTGAAACCGCGATCGATCGGCCCGACATAGGTCACCCGAGGCACCAGCGCCGATCCACCCGCTGTCGGAGCCTCCCAAAACGCCCAAGCGGACGCAAGAACGCCACCGAACGTTTGTAGTCGTGACGGAGGTTTGGGCGATGGTGGAGGATCAGCCCGCGCCGGGCCGCCGAGAAGTCCGGCGCTCCACGCCATCGCAACGACATGGATGAGGCTCGGCCCGATGACAATTCCGAGCCGCTGACGCCAAGCGGCGGGCGCATTGATGGTCGGCGGTTTGGTTCCCAAGGACTCGCGCGATTGCGGACCAGTTCCAGATTTGCTCGCCGATGCGCGGTCGCCGCGCACTGCGCGTAGCGATGATGGCATTATGCTCATTGCCGCAAGCCATGACTGCGCAACGCGTCGCGGACCTCCATAATGACCTTGCCCGCCCAGTTGAGACCGGCGCCGTCCGGGCCAGTCCCCCAGAAGGGCTCGCCCGGAGAATCCTCGATCAATTCGGCGTCGCCGGTTGCCAGCAGTAAAATCGCCAGGTCGCCGTTCTGCGAAAACTTGGCGCGGTCCGCTCGACGCATGATGTCGAGCTTCACTTCGTGCCAGTCGGCGCGCGGCTGCTCGCCATTCTTCCGAAACCATGAGTTCTGCGAGATCCGGCGCGGTGCGGACGGCGGCGCCGCGAGACGCTTGGCCAGACCAGGGTGAATGGCCGCCCGGATCGCTGCCTTGTATTCCGGGTTGACCGATTTCTGTGACTGATAGTAGTGCTCGACTGTTAGCCAGTCCTCTCCATCGATAACGATCGGACTGGCATAAAAATGCGATAGAAAACGGAATAAGTCTCGATCACGGTAAAAGTAAAGGATCCTGTTGTCTGATGGAATTATCATGCTCATTTCAGGCTCCAACTGACATCTTTTCTCGCTAACGCAGAACAAAACGCCACTACTATCATGCCGTAGAGCGCGAATATCATAACCGTGTCAATTGACAGCTTGTGGTCGAGAAATGCGAAGCGGATAACGACAGATAAAAAACAGCCCGCTGCCGGCATGAGCATGATCCGGCGACTGAGGCTGGTTCTCGACGCCAGATGACCATCCACGCAGTTGGTTAGAACAGTGGCAACAAAGCCGGCCGCAAACGCATAAATGAACAAGACGGCAAGCACCGTCCCGTCCCAAAGCCGAACACCCAAGTCGGCTGCCGTGAGCACGGCCAGCAGGAAGCCGATGGTCGGCCCGACAAGGCCACAAATCAGTAGCCGTTTCATGCACGACCTCCGTGACACGCCACGCACTTCAAGGATCGGGCCAATTCAGAGACATGGGATCGATGGCTTGGCCCATGTGCCGCACTTCAAAGTGGAGGTGAGGGCCTGTCGTGAGGCCCGATACGCCGACCGTGCCGATGAGGTCGCCCGGCGCAACACAATCTCCGACAACCACAGAGATTGTTCCGAGCTGGGCATACATGGTCTGGTACGACGCTCCGTGATCGACAATCACCCGCTTGCCGTAAGGCCCCTCGGTTCCTGCTGCTGTAACGCGACCACGGACGGCGGCAACGACTGCGGTTCCCATCGGCGCGCTCCAATCTACGCCGGTATGTAAGCGAGTAGCACCGAGAATTGGGTGCGTTCGCATCCCGAAGCCCGCGCTGAGTTCCGTATCGCCGCCCGTCACCGGTCTTCGTGCCGCCATGGATGCGGGGCCTGTCTCGAAATCTGCGCAGTTTGCGGCGCTGGCTTCCAGTGGGCCAATTGCTACGGCCCATGCCAGCGCAATGAGCGCCAATCCCCTGATCCAGCTCTCGCGCATTGTTCACTCCATTATGGATGGTGCGGCCGTAGCGACTCGATCATTCAATTCCGCCTATTGCCATTGCCGTTGATTGCTCGCCCTTGCCCGGCGAACCGATGGCCTCAGTCGGCATTGCAGATGGCTGCCGCGCCGCTCGCAGGCGATGACGGTCGAAGGTCGCGCGAGAACCTATGCCCGCCGCCGTCCAATGCTCGGCAATGGTCGGCAATGGTGGAGGCGGATCGAGCATTCTACATGACAGCCCATCGAGACAAAGAAAGGATGCCCGGATGCGCTATCAGATGGTGCTGTGTTTGGTCTCTATGATGGGATGTGGCTGGGCCGAGGCGGCCGCTACGCCTCAGCCGGCCGATTGTCTCAAGGCCGCCGGACCTGCGGAGCAGCGAATAGCAATCTGCTCCGCTTCTATCGATACCTTCGAAAAGTTGGGCGACGGTATCGCGATCATAGCGGCCATCGACAAAAAATTCTTGCCCGCTCTCGGCATCCTATATGAAACTCGCGGAACGGCCTTGATGGAAACGCGGGACTGGGAACGGGCCAGGGCCGATCTCGACAAGGCGATCCGCGCCAACCCCAATTACCTAATGTCATACCTCAGTCGCGGAAAGGTCGAACTCGTCACCGGCGACTTTGATCGAGCCATCGCGGATCTCACGAAGGTCATAGAGGTCTCGGGCGACACGGGGCAGCCCGAGGCGCGCAACTGGAGAGCCTGGGCTTGGTTCGGCAAGAACGAACTGCTTAAGTCTCTAGCTGACTTCTCGGAGGCAGTGACGCTCGAGCCTGATTACGCAGACGCGTACTTCGGCCGGGGCATGGTGAGGGAACGCCTGAAGCAGGGCACGTATGCAGTCCTTGACTATCGTACGGCGCTCGGCTTTGCTCCCAATCATCCGAGAAGCCGAGCGGCGCTGAAGCGTCTCGGCGTCGAGCCACGGCCTTGACGTTGCATCCGACGGTTCGAACTCGAATGCCGATCTGAGCCCTATGCCCGTGAAAGCGGATGCGCAAGCCAGCGCGGGCAGTCGGGCCAACTCGGGTTCCTCATTGGCGGCCCGGTGACCGAAAAGGTTGCCTGGGTTCAATCTGCAAGACCTGATTGAGGTTCTTATGAGCACTGACGTCATGACACATGCCTTGCAGTTTGCGACGGCGCGTCACGCGCACCAGCGTCGTAAATACACGGACCTGCCGCATGTCACGCATCTCGAAGCCGTCGTCGCCATCCTTCGAGACGACGATATCCACGATCCAACGACGCTCGCGGCGGCTCATCTGCACGACGTCGTCGAGGACACGCAAACGACGATCCAGGAAATCGTCTCGATATTTGGTGAAAGCGTGGCCGAGCTCGTCTACTGGCTCTCGGATCTCGAGAAGGGCAATCGAGCCGCACGAGCGCTCCAGTCATGCTAACGTCTATCGCGCGCGCCCATGCCCGCCAAAGTAATCAAATGCGCTGATATTATAGACAATTCCAGCACGATCGCCGAATATGACCCGAAGTTCGCCGTGACGTTCAATCGGGAGAAATCCGCGACGCTGCAAGGGATGGCCGCGGTCGAAGGTCCGGAATTCGCCGATCTTCGGATATTCCGCAAAGCTGTGATGGCTTCGACAGTGCCGGGCGAGTGCAGATAGCGGCGCGGCCGAGGAGAACGGGAGCAAGGCCTTGAAATTCTATGCCAGTGAAGCCTTGTCGGCGCTCGCTCTCTATTTGTTTTTATACGTCGTGCTAGTGTTTCTTCTCGTGAGTTTCGGGTCGGCAGCCTTGTGGTATCTGATTTGGATCGCCGGTGTTGGCGGCATGGTGTGGCTCTCGCTGGCCGTAGCCGATCAAGGGCAGGACATAAACCGGCCGAGCACATACTTCGCCATCGCGGCCGCAGGCGTCCTGACCCTGGGATGTCTGACGCTGTCTCCGGAGGCGGAAGCCGATATTGGCTATTATGCGATGCTCGCGGGCACGGCTCTGTTGGGCGTTCCTCTCGGCATCGGCGCCGTCCGCCTGCTGCTTGGCTCTTGGCGGCCTTTGAGGCCGAGGGCCATCATTGTGGGCGCGCTCGCCGGCGCCCTGGCCGTGGCGATTTTTCTGCCAATCATCTACCATCTGGCGGACTGGGGCTTGCGCTCATTCGTCGCCCTGCCAACCGTGCCGATTGTAAACCTTTTCGGCTTCGACGTCTTTCCCGGGTCGCAATCCGGCACAGTCGTGCGCGGAACCTTGTCGGGAGAGCCGCTCGGCGAACTGAAGCTGTCGGGAACGCTCTTTTTCATCGCGCTTCTGTTCCAGGGCGTGCAGTCGACGCTTGCAGCCCTCTGGGATACGCTCGTTCTCGGTGTCGGCGCGCTCGCAATCAGTTGGGCGGCGACGCGGCTAGCTCCGGGACGGTCGTGACACCACCTTCCCTGCGATACTCTCGGCGAGTGGCGCGATGTCGAAGATCCACAGCCTGTACGTCAAATGGCGTGCCTTCCGCGACCTCATCGGCCATCCCAAATCCGATGCGGAACTGGCGCGCGAGATTTTTGGCGACGACGGTCCGGTCCGATTTACCAAAGTGCTCCACGGCGATGTCGGCTGCGCGCCATGGATCGCCGACGAGATCGCCAACCTGATCAACAAGCGGCTCGTAGGCTTTCGCGCCGCCCGATCGCTCCCTGGCCTGCCGTCGCAGACTTTCAAGGGCAGCGACCTGACCCTGCCGGTTTATTGGTTTACCGGCAGACTGATCGAGGCGGCAGGCGCGATCGATGAGGATCGGCTCGAGCGCGGTCATGTCGGGCTGCTCGAAGAACTCGCGATCACTCCACCCGCGAACCAGGCTGAGCCCAGGCTCGTGGTCGAGCATTACCAGGGAACACGCTCATTCGCGCCATTCATCCCATCGGGCCGCCGCATCGAGTTCAGGCCCGGCGACAAGGGCCAGATCGCCTTCACAGGCGTATCCAGAGCGCCGGTGGCAGGCTATGCGATGCTGACGCGCGATCCTGCGGGATATGGCCAGCGCCTGTGGGAAGCGGATTGGGCCGAGACGGTCCTCTGGCTGCCGTCCCCGTTCCTGCCGATATGGAGCGATGGCCGTGCATTGCTGATGCCGGAGCCGCAACCCGCCTCGCCGCTTCCCGGTCGCTTTATCGTCACGTCCGTTCTTGTCTGGGACGAGAAGGTGATCGCCAAGCTCGACCCGCGCGGCGCGAGACCACCGGCTGCCGCGCTCGATGAGGAAGAGACCACCCGCTTTCTGACGAACTTGCGCCGCGTTCTTGACGATAAGCAAAGGAAATGGATCGGCGCCGTGACGGCCGGCAGCGCGGAATATTCGGTGACCGCTTGAAGGCGCTGGCGCGCGTGGGGGTGATACAGGGCTGTTCAGTTCTCTATACTGTGTCCTGGCTGGGCGATTCCCAGAGCGGCGGATGTGTGAATCTATAGGCGACAACCCGAATCAGAGGTTGTCGCATGCAGGTTTCATTGCTGGAGATTTTGCAGGACATTCCGGACCATCGCCGCCGGGAAGGCAAGCGGTTCGATCTTTCGACCGTGCTGCTCTACGCGATCCTCGCCATGGTCGCGGGCGCCAATTCCTATCGGCAGATGCATGAGTTCATTCGC
>DATBSU010000004.1:0-3013 GCA_036559585.1 Methyloceanibacter sp. | reverse complement strand
GCGCCGAAATCCCCCATGGCGCGGGCGTTGCACAGCACGACGCCGTAGAGCAGCGCCCAGCGAATATTCGGCAGCGTCACACGGAAGAAAGTCTGCCATCCGGAGGCGCCAAGCGATAGCGCAGCTTCCTCGTCCACCGTGCCCTGTTCTTGCATCAGCGGTACGAGCTCGCGCGCGACAAAAGGAAACGTCACGAAGATGGTGGCGAGCACGATGCCTGGAAGCGCGAAGATGATTTGGATGTTTTCGCTTTGCAGGTAGGGACCGAGATAGCCCATGGCGCCGAACAGCAGCACATAAATCAAGCCAGAGATGACCGGCGACACCGAGAAGGGAAGATCGATTAGCGTGTTGAGGATGCTCTTGCCCTTGAACTCGAATTTGGCGATGGCCCAAGAGGCAGCGAGCCCGAACACGATATTCGCCGGAACGGCAATTGCTGCCACGAGCAGCGTCAGCTTGATCGCAGAGACCGCGTCTGGCTCCGTGATCGCCTCGAAATAGGCGCCGAGCCCCGAACGGAATGCCTCGACGAAGACCGCCGCCAAAGGCAACAGCAGAAACAGAAACAGAAATCCGATCGCCAAAGCGATCAGTCCCACGCGAATCCCAAAGGATTCCGTGGTGACTGTAGTGGCTTTGGGGGCGGGCCGCAGAAGCGGCGCAATGGCTGCGTCGGTCATGATTGAAACCTTCGTCTTTGCCAGGCTTGGACCAGATGCACGAAGAGCAGGATGCCGAAGGAGATCAGCAGCATCGCCGTTCCGATCGCGGCAGCGGCCGGATAGGAGAATTCTTCGAGCTTGATGATGATGAGGAGCGGCGCGATCTCCGAGACGAATGGCAGATTGCCGGCGATGAAGATCACCGAACCATATTCGCCGACGGCGCGGGCGAGCGCGAGCGCGAAGCCGGTGAGGATCGCCGGCGCCAGCGTCGGCATCATCACCCTGAAAACGGTTTGGCGCCGCGTGGCGCCAAGCGTCGCCGAGGCCTCTTCAAGCTCTTTGTCAAATTCTTCGAGCACGGGTTGCACGGTGCGGACCACGAAGGGCAGCCCGATGAAGATCAACGCGATCACGATGCCGAGCGGCGTATAGGCGACTTTGATGCCGAGCGGGTCGAGCCAGCTGCCGATCCAGCCATTGGGTGCATAAAGCGCGGTGAGCGCTATACCGGCCACAGCGGTGGGGAGCGCGAAAGGAAGATCGACAAAGGCGTCGAGTAGACGCCGTCCGGGAAATTGATAGCGGACCAGCACCCAGGCGATCACCACGCCAAACACGGCGTTGGCGCTTGCCGCGATCAGCGCCGTGACGAAGCTCAAGCGCAATGCCGCAAGCGTGCGTGGTTCGGTGACAACGTGCCAAAACCCGGTCGCGCCGAGCGAGGCGCCCTTCAGCACGAGCGCACCGAGGGGAATGAGGACGATCAGGCTGAGATAGGTCAACGTAAAACCGAGCGCCAACCCGAAACCCGGGATGGCGCTCGGCCGTCTCAGCCCAAGGCCTGTGTTCAAGGCCATGGGTACCCTCAGTTCGTCGTCTGCGCGGAGGGCTTGTAGACCTGGTCGAAGATGCCGCCGTCATCGAAGTGCTTCGGCTGCGCCTTCGCCCATCCGCCGAACAGCGGATCGTCGATCGAGACTAGCTTCACGTTGGGGAAGCGAGCGAGATCCTTCGCATCGGCGTCTTTAGGATTGGCCGGGCGATAGTAATTGTGGGCGATGATCTTCTGGGCTTCGGGCGTGTAGAGGAAGTTGAGATAAGCTTCCGCAACTTTGCGCGTGCCCTTGGCGTCGACATTGGCGTCGACCACCGCGACCGGAGGCTCTGCCTTGATCGAGAGCGGGGGCACGACAATGTCGAATTTGTCGGCGCCGAGCTCGTCGAGCGCGAGGAAGGCCTCATTCTCCCAAGCGAGCAGGACATCACCGATGCCGCGCTGGGCGAAGGTCGTGGTCGATCCGCGCGCACCGGTGTCCAGAACCGGTACGTGCTGATAGAGGTTGGAGATGAACTCCTTGTCCTTGGCTTCGTCATGGCCGAATTTCTGGTCGGCGTAGGCCCAAGCCGCGAGATAGTTCCAGCGCGCGCCGCCGGACGTCTTCGGGTTCGGCGTAATGACCTTAACGTCGCCTTTGATCAGATCGTCCCAATCCTTGATGGCTTTGGGATTCCCTTTGCGCACCAGGAAGACGATGGTGGAGGTGTAGGGCGAACTGTTGTCGGCGAGACGCGACTTCCAGTCCGGCTTGATCTTGCCGCCGTTCTTGACGATGGCGTTGATGTCGGCTTCCAGCGCGAGCGTCACGACATCGGCCTGGAGGCCGTCGATGACGGCGCGGGCCTGCTTGCCGGAGCCGCCATGCGATTGCTCGATGGTGACGTCTTCGCCGGTCTTGGCCTTCCAATCCTTGGCGAAGGCCTCGTTGACGGCCTTATAAAGTTCGCGGGTCGGATCGTAAGAAACGTTGAGAATGGTGGTGCTGCCGGCGAAGGCCGGGACGGCGAAAGCGGCGGCGGCAAAGGCCGCTGCGGTGAAAATTGGTGCAAATTTGCGCATGACTGCGATCTCCTCTCCTGAATGGTCTTTAACCCTATCGAATCAGTAGAGATTAGCAAGCTACGCATCTACCGCAGTTCAACGCAGAAGGTCCGGTTCGGACCAAAGATTCCGAGCAAAAAGAAAAATTTTTCTAGGGAGAAGCCGCCGAGCCAGGCCGTTCAGGGGCGGAACGCGGGTCAGGGAGGCTTGCCCGCGATGTAGCCGGCACCTTTTGCAAGTGTCGAGCCCGGCGGCTTTTGGGCAAAAACAGCGACCCGGAACTAGGCGGAAACGCGGCCGGGAACCTCGTCGGAGATGTCCCCTGCGCCCTTGGCAAGGGAGTCGGCGATGGTGGTGCGATCGAGCACTTCGCGGGCGGATTCGGCGACCCTGGCAAAGACCCGCCTGATCTCGCAAGCCTCTTCGGTCTTGCAGTCGGCGCAGCGGCGATAGGCGATACGGCTTA
>DATBSU010000003.1:0-2067 GCA_036559585.1 Methyloceanibacter sp. | reverse complement strand
ATCGACATCCTGGCTTCCGAACAATTGGGTGAGGAGGGAGAGCGGCCGGATCGGGCGCACCAGGTAGCCGGTGAAACCTTGGTCCCGGAGCCTCGGGATCTCGCCGCGCTCCGCAGGATCGAGGATCACCACGGCGCGGGGCGGCCGTCCGTTTCCAGCTCGGTTTCGCATCGAGCCAATAAGCTGCTTCGCCACGCTTGCATGCGCGAGATCGGTCAGCAATCCGGTGAACGGAAAGTCGGTTGCGCTGGCGGTCGATGCGAGCCGCACCGCATCTTCCGCGGCAGTGCTCGCCACCCGCGTTACCATCGCCACCAGCAATTCTCCCACGAGATTTGCCTCGACCACGCCATTCAGCGCGAGCAACACGCGCTCATGCGCCGATGGTCGCGGCCAGTCCTCGCTCACCACGCCCGTCGTCGCCGGCATCGCGAACGGCAGATCGACGGTGAAGCTTGCGCCCTCCCCCGGCACGCTCGCGATGGCGATGGTCCCACCCATCTCATCGATCAGCCGTTTGGAAATCGTGAGGCCAAGGCCGGTGCCGCCATGGCGGCGCGTGGGACCACTATCGGCTTGCTCGAACTCGGCAAAGATACGGTCGATCGCGTCGAGCGGAACGCCGGGTCCGGTATCGCGCACGGTGAGCCTCAGGCGCACCGGGGCATCTGCATTGGCACGTTCCGGCGAACGTCCAAGCACCAACGCTACCCCGCCTTGCTCCGTGAACTTGATGGCGTTGCCGAGCAAGTTCATCAGAATCTGGCGGACGCGCATCTCGTCGCCGATCACCGTGCGTGGCAAATCGGGATAGGCCAGCCAACAAATCTCCAGACCCTTGTCGCGGGCGCGTGGCGCCAACAGTTCGATCACGCTTTGTGCGGCGTCGGCGATTTCGAATGGCGCTGGCCGAAGCTCGATCTTGCCGGCTTCGATCTTGGAGAAGTCGAGCACCTCATCGATCAAGGCCACCAGCGTCTTGGCCGAGGTCGAGATCGCGCGCGCATAGGTGGATTGCTCCGCCGATAGCTCGGTGTCGAGCAGGAGCCCGGTCATGCCGAGAATGCCGTTCATCGGAGTTCTGATCTCGTGGCTCATCGAGGCGAGGAAGCGCGACTTTGCCCGGCTGGCACTCATCGCCTGATCGCGCGCCTCTTCCAGCGCGAGCTCCACTTCGCGCTGTTTGCTGACATCGTGGCCGGCGCTTTGGATCTCGCTCAACCGCCCCCGCTCGTCGGTGATTGCGAAATCTTCCCAAACGAACCAGCGCGGGCCCGCCGCGGTATTGAGCTCAAGCATTCGGCTGCGGCGCTGTTCACCGGGCTCGAAGCGGAGTTCCGGTGTCTTCGGTTGGTCGCCGGCGATCGGCAGGGCGAAGATCTCGCCGAGCGCCTCGTCGCTCCTCACCCCGAAGACGCGGCAGAAGGCATCATTGGCAAAGCTGAGCACGCCGTCTGGTCGGCGCCGGATGATCACGTCGCCCTGCCGGTCGAGCAGCCCGCGATAGCGAGCTTCGCGCTCGCGCACGCTCCATCGCAGATCGTTCAGCGCTTCCAGGCTGACATCGAGAGTATGCGCCAGCACCTCGAGCCGTTTCGCCTCCCGCACCGTGTTGCGCTGTAGCACCGCGACGAGACCCAAGGCGAAGGCTACCGCGAGAACGAGCGGCAGCAGCAGTAGCAGGGGCCCCATGCCGACCGCGAGCCATGCCAGGGCAGCCAAGCCAAGGCCCATCAGGCTCGGCGCCAGCCAAGCACCAATCTTGGGCCTAGACTCTTTCTCTTGAATGGTCACGCGGACGCCGCTCTGTTTCGGTACCGGTAGTCTCCCGGCACGCTTGTTGACGGCAGCCAAGCAAACAATGCTTGAGAAAGCTTTAGCCGTTAACCTAAAAGGGCTGCAGTTGTGACCCTCTGGCCGCGACCGCCGCGCGCCGCAAGGTCTCGCCGCGGTAGCTCAAGGCTTCGGCAATATGAATGCGCGCGACTTTCTCTTCGCCATCGAGGTCGGCCAGCGTCCGGGGCCCGCGTAAGGTCCGGTGGTAACCACGCGCGCTTAAGGACAGCG
>DATBSU010000002.1:0-11871 GCA_036559585.1 Methyloceanibacter sp. | reverse complement strand
CCATCAGCTCAGACTCGCGCTTGGTATAGACCCGCGCCTTGGCCTCGATGCCCTGATAGATCAGATCATAGCCGTTGAGGATCGGCCGGACCTGAACAGAGGCGGGCGCGCCATTGATGGTCCCTTCCCAGATCGGATTGCCGAACCACCAGGCCGAGGCCAGCTCGACGATGCGGCGCTTCTTTCCCTCGCCGAGCGCAACCGCGACAAAACCTTCAGGGTCATTTTCCACGGTGACGGCTTCGCGCGACTTGCCAAGCTCGACAATGCGCATCTCGGCGAAGCGCACCGGCTCGCCGTGCATCTGCTGGGTGATGGCCCGGCGCCGCTGATTAGAGAGATGATCGATGGAAGCCGCGACCGCGACGAGAGCATCACGCACTTCGCCTTGCGGGATCGGCGGCTTGAAGCCTTCCGGAAATTCTTCCGCGATAAACTTGGTGGAGAAATTTCCCTTCCGCCAATGCTCGTTCCGCATCAGCACGGCGAGGAACGGAATATTGTGGCGGAAGCCGTCAATGGCGAAAGCGTCGAGCGCCGCCCCCATGGCATCGATAGCGTCGATGCGTTTGGGCGCGTGGGTGACGAGCTTGGCGATCATCGGGTCGTAATAGACCGAGATCTCGCCGCCTTCGACCACGCCGGTGTCGAGTCTGACGGTGATTCCGTCGACCGTGCCTTGCGCCGGCGGCCGGAAACGCACCAGCCGTCCGGTAGACGGCATGAAGTTCCGCGTCGGGTCCTCGGCATAGACCCGCGCCTCGATCGCCGAGCCGTTGAGCTTCACGTCTTTCTGCTTGATCCGCAGCTTCTCGCCGGCCGCGACCCTAAGCATCTCCTCGACGAGATCGAGCCCCGTCACGAGCTCCGTCACCGGGTGCTCCACCTGGAGCCGCGTGTTCATCTCGAGGAAAAAGAAATTCTTCTTCTTGTCGACGATGAACTCGACCGTACCTGCAGAATCGTAACCGACGGCCTTCGACAGCGCGACCGCCTGCTCGCCCATCGCCGCGCGGGTCTTGGCATCGAGGAACGGGCTCGGCGCCTCTTCCAAAACTTTTTGATTGCGCCGCTGGATCGAGCATTCGCGCTCGCCGAGATAGATGACATTGCCGTGCTTGTCGCCGAGCACCTGGATCTCGATATGGCGCGGCTCCTCGACATATTTCTCGACGAAGATGCGGTCATCGCCGAAGCTCGACTTGGCTTCGGACTGCGACGAGGCGAAGCCTTCCGCCACCTCCTTCGCCGACCAGGCGATGCGCATGCCCTTGCCGCCACCGCCGGCCGAGGCCTTGATCATCACCGGGAAGCCGATCTCCTCGGCGATCTTGGTCGCTTCCTTGGCGTCGTTGATCACCCCGAGATGGCCTGGGACAGTCGAAACCTTGGCCTTTGACGCCAGCTTCTTCGACTCGATCTTGTCGCCCATGGCCTCGATGGCCTTGGGGTTCGGTCCGACGAAGACAATGCCGGCCTCCTGCAAGGTTTGCGCGAATTTCGTATTTTCCGAAAGGAAGCCATAGCCGGGATGGATGGCCTCGGCCCCCGTCTCCTTGGCTGCCGCCACGATCTTGTCGATCACGAGATAAGACTGGGCGGCCGGCGCCGGGCCGATATGAACGGCCTCGTCGGCCATGTCGACGTGGAGCGCATCACGGTCGGCATCGGAATAGACGGCGACCGTCTTGATCCCGAGCCGCTGCGCGGTTTTCATGATGCGGCAGGCAATTTCGCCCCGATTGGCAATCAGAAGTTTCGAAAACATGGGTCCCCGCTTCCAGCTAGCTTGGGCTTTCTAGAGGCTTGGGGGAAGCGAGTAAACTGGCTGTCTACTCGGCGGGATGGGGCGCGAGAGGGCGCCTGCGGGGCCGGCGCTTGGGCTCTTCCGGCTCGTTTGCCCGGGCCGGGCCATCGGGCGAGGCGGTTTCTTCGGCCGCTCGTTGCTTCTGATAATCCTTGGCAAGGTAGGTGTAGACCGCCGGCGTCACGAACAGCGTGAATATGGTGCCGATCAGCATACCGGAGGCAATGACGAGCCCGATATCGAACCGGCTGGCGGCCCCCGCCCCCTTCGCGATTAGGAGCGGCACCATCGCAACGACCATGGCGGCCGTCGTCATCAGGATCGGCCGCAAGCGAATTGCGGCGGCCTGCTCGATCGCGACGCGGCGGGAGAGACCTTGATCGATCTGCAGCTTGTTGGCGAAATCGACCATCAGAATGCCATGCTTGGAAATCAGTCCGATCAGAGTCACGAGCCCGATCTGCGTATAGATATTGATGGAGGCGAGTCCCGCATTCAGAGGGATCAGCGCCCCGAACATCGATGCCGGCAACGCCACAAGAATAATGAAGGGATCGCGGAAACTCTCATATTGGGCCGCGAGCACCAGGAAGATCACGATGAGCGCGAACACGAAGGTGTAGACCAGCGTGTTGCCTTCTTGGACGAATTGCCGGCTCTCGCCCTGGAAATCATAGGAGAAGCCCTGCGGGAAGCTCTCGGCCTTGGTCTTGAGAAAATCGATCGCCTCACCCACGGTCCGTCCCGGGAACGGCACCGCCGAGAGTGTCGCCGAGTTCAGCTGCTGGAAATTGGTGAGCGCGTTCGGCTGCACCGTCTTGGTGATCGACGCCACGTTCGAGAGCGGCACCAGCGCGCCGGATGCGGTGCGGATTTGGTAACGCGTCAGCCAAGTCTCATCCAAGCGGTAGTCGCGGGGCACCTGCGGAATGACCTGGTAACTACGCCCGTACAGATCGAATAGATTGACATAATTGCCGCCGAGCAGCGTCGCCAGCGATCCGCCGACATCCGCCATGGAGATGCCGAGCCGGTTGGCCTTATCGGCATCGATATGCACCTCGATCTGCGGCGTCTCGAACCGGAGATCGGAATCGGTGAAGATGAAAAGCCCGCTCGCCTTGGCGGCTTTCTCCACATCCGCAAGCACGTCGGCGAGCTCGCGGAAGTCCCGCGTCGTGGTGATGACGAACTGCACCGGCGGGCCGCCGGTGGAGCCCGGCAGCGCGGGTGGCGAGAACGTGAAGGCTTGCGCCGTCGCCAGCGCACTGATGCGCGGCGACAGATCTTGCAGCACCGCGGCTTGATTGCGGCTCCGCTCGCCCCAAGGCTTCAGCAAAATGCCGGAAAAGGCCTGGTGCACATCGCCCATGCCGTTGATGGTGAAGACGTGCTCTTTCTCCGGAACTGTGCTGAACGCGCCATAGAGCTTGTCGGTAGCATCCTCGAGATAATCGAGATTGGCGTATTGCGGCGTCTTCACCAGGGTGAAGAGGATGCCTTGGTCCTCTTCCGGCGCCAACTGGCGGCTCGTCGTCATATACATGAGGCCGGTACCGGCGATCAGGCCTGCAAGCACCAATATGGCCACCGGCCGGTAATTCAGGCTGCTGGTCAGCCGCCGCTCATAGCGGCGTTTCAGCCCATCAAATAACCGATCGAGAAACCGCGTGAACCTGCCACCGCCCCCCGCCTTCTCCGACTTTAGCAGCCGCGAGCACATCATTGGCGACAGGGTGATGGCAACAATGCCGGAGACCAGCACCGCTCCCGCGAGCGTGAAGGCAAATTCCTTGAACAGCGCCCCGGTCAGGCCCGATACGAAGCCGATCGGCGCGAACACCGCCGCGAGCGTGATGGTCATGGCGATGATCGGGTAGAGGATCTCGCGCGCGCCTTTCAGCGCGGCATTCATTGGCGTCATGCCATCTTCGATATGGCGGTGGATATTCTCCACCACGACAATGGCGTCGTCGACCACAAGCCCGATGGCGAGCACCAGCGCGAGCAAGGTCATCATGTTAATCGAGTAGCCGAGCGCTAGCAGCAAGCCCAACACGCCGATCAGTGACAACGGAATGGTGATGATCGGAATGATGGTCGAGCGCAGATTGCCAAGGAACAGAAAGATCACCACAATCACGATCAGCGCCGCTTCCCCGAGCGTCTTCAATACTTCCCACAGCGAAGCACGGATGAAATTGGTGGCATCATAGGCGATCGCCGCATCGAGCCCCGGCGGCAGTTCCTTCTGGATTTCCGGAAAGGCGTTACGCACCTTTGTGATCACCGTCAGCGGGTTTGCCGTAGGCGTGGCGTAAACGCCGATAAACACGGCCTTCAGCCCGTCGAACACGGAAGATGATTCCGAGCTTTGCGGACCTAGCTCGATCTCGGCCACATCGCTCAAGCGCACCAGAGAATCGCCGCGGCTCATCACTACGAGCTTGCCAAACGCCGCCGGGTTATCGATCGACGTCTTAGCCTCGATATTGGTCTGGACGAAGTCGCCCTTCACCTGGCCTGCGGCCGTAGTGAAATTGTTGTTGGCGAGGGCGGCGCGGATATCGAGCGGCGTCACGCCGAGCGAGGCCATGCGGTCCGGGTCGAGCCAGATGCGCATGGCGAAGGTCTGGCCGCCGAGGATTTCGGCATTGGCCACGCCATCGATGGTCTGCAGCCGGGGCTGCACCACGCGATTGAGATAGTCGCTAATCTGCGAACCGCTCATCACCTTCGAATTGAAGGACATATAAAGCAGTGCGTAGCCCTCACCGGTCTGCTTGGTGACGACGGAATCGTTCGCCTCCCGCGGCAGGATGCGCTTCACCTGCGCCACTTTCGACAACACGTCGGTCATGGCCCGGTCGGGATCGGCGTCGAGCTTCAGATTGAGCGTGACGGTGCTGACATTTTGCGTCGAGCTCGCAGTAATTGTGTCGATGCCTTCGGCGCTCGCTACTGCCTGCTGGATTGGAACCGTGATGAAGCCTTGAATCAGATCGGCGTTGGCGCCGGGATAGCCGGTCATCACGGTGATGGTCGTATTGTACAGCTCCGGATATTGCCGGATCGGCAGCTTGAAGCCGGCCTGCGTGCCGACCAAAAGGATGAGCAGGCTCACCACCGTGGCCAGCACCGGCCGCTTGATAAAGAGATCGGTAAAGTGCATCGAACTACTGCCTCGGCCGCTCGGCCTTGGGCTGCAATGGATTACTATTGTCGATCTTGATCGCGGCACCGGGCTGAAGCTTGAGCTGGCCACTCGTCACCACCTCGTCGCCCTCGTTGATGCCTTCGACAATGGCGACAGTCTCTCCTTGCGATTGTCCCAGCCGCACGAAACGGCGCTCGGCGATCAGCTTCTTTTCCGGTTTGCCGCTCGCGGCCACGGCTTCGCCCGAGCCTGAAGGCTCTGAGGGTCCCGGGACTTCCTCTTCTTTAGCCACCCAGATGCTATCGCCGTAAAGTCCGTAAGTGACTGCCGTACGTGGCACCGAGACCAGCGTCTTCGGCTCACCGGCCACCACCGCCACATTGGCGAACATTCCGGGCAGCAATTTCCGCTCGGGATTCGGGATCCGGCCCCGCACCATCAACTGCCGCGTGTCTTGATTGACGCGCGCATCGAACGCCTCGATCTCGCCCTTGAAGACTTCACCGGGAAAGGCCGCGACAGTGAGTTCGATCTCCGCCTTAGGTTTGAGCCGGCCCAATTCGTTCTCCGAGACCGGGAAATCGATCCATATCGGATCCAGCGCCTGGAGCCAAACCAGCGCCTGCCCGATGGACACGTATTGGCCTCTTTCGACACGACGTAGGCCAAGCCGGCCGGCGAATGGCGCGGTGATATTCTTATGCGCGATATGCGCGAGGTTCTTCTGCACCGCGGCAGCAGCAGCGTCACGCTTGGAGATCGTTGTGTCGAGGGTCGATTGCGAGATCGCCCCCTTGCCCACCAGTTTCGACTGCCGGTCGTATTCGAGATTCGCCACTTCCAGAACCGCCTGATCAACTTTCAGCTCGGCTTGCTCCACTAAGGTATCAAGCTCGACGAGCTTCGCGCCCTTCTCGACGTCCTGGCCGCTATCGAAGAAATAGTTGATGACCACGCCGCCGACTTCGGGCGCCACGTCCACGCCCTGAATGGCGAGCATCGTGCCTATCGAGTGCACCTGATCGGCCCAAATCGCGGTCTTGGCCTTCTCGGTCGTGACCGTTGCCGCCGGCGGCACCATCTTCGCCATGAATTCGCCGATGAATTTCGGCTTCATCACGAACTGGAAATAGCCCACGCCCCCGAGGAACAGGGCGACAATGATAGCGGCAATGACAAAACGTTTGATCATAGTGCGAGGTCTGGTTGGGCCCGCTCGGGCGGCATCGATCTAGAGACGATTCTGGGCGATTGTGTGGGCCGAATTGTGCCGCATCAAGCAGCCCCCCGGCTGTGTCTGGATTAGCAGGCTTCTCCGCCTTAGAACAGGCGCAAAACGTCACGATTGTTTGACAATCACAACCTCGACTAAGCCCGGTTTCTGCCCTATAGACGCGCCCATGACCATGACCCTCTACGAGATGCACATTTCACCGCATGCGCGCAAAGTCCGGCTGCTCGCCTCAGAGCTCGGCCTCAAGCTCGACACCGTCCAGGTCGATCCGCGAACCGGCGAGACGCGTTCGCATGAGTTCCTGGCCAGAAATCCGAACGGCCGCGTGCCAACGCTGGATGATGACGGTTTTATTCTCTACGAATCGCCCGCCATCATGAAATATCTGGCGGCAAAGAAGCCGGAGCGTGGGCTTTACGGCAAGGACACCAAGTCCCAAGCGCTGATCGATCAATGGACCTGTTGGTGGGTCGGCGGCGCGGAAGCCGCCATCGACGCGCTCGCGTGGGAGCTTTACATCAAGCCCAACATATTGAAGAAGGGCGGCAACGATCCAGGCATCATGGCGGACGCGCATGCGCGCATCGATCGTTTTCTCCCTGTGCTCGACAAGCAGCTCGAAGGCCGCGATTTTGTTCTTGGGGATCTAAGCATGGTCGATTTTCTCATCGGACCGAGGCTCGACACCGGCCCCGCGTTCCTGAAATTCGATATCAGCTCCTACAAGAACATCAATGCCTGGCTCGAGCGCCTGCGCGCCAAGCCATATTGGGCGACCGCTTAAGCGACTTGCTATTCGCCTTCGTAAGAGAACGTTGCGCAAAGCTGATCGCCGTCGGCCCCGCTCGGCGCGGTGTCACCCGAATATAGATTGAGATGAAGATCGCTTGGGCTGAGGAAATACATCACAGCATAGGTGACCAGCGATCCACACAGCCGATTGCCGTTGAGCAATTTCGGATCGGCCGGGGGATCGAGCTTGAAAATATCACCGGGAAGCGGTGCACCGCCGAGTTGCCAATTGCCATCTTGTCCCATTGTCACGTCGACGAGATGGATTTTGGCCCCGTTTTGGAACGTGATGGTGCCGGGGACAAAATCGATATCGCCGGTGATCGACATCGCCGTATTGCTGACGGCTCCATATTTTTCGGCACTGGCCGGCGTGGCGGCAAGCAAAGCGGCAAGAATGGCAAACCCGGCACTGCGCATGAGGAACTCCTGTTGCGTCACAATCCTTTCACCGCCGGCACCAAGCCAATCTGCTGAAGCAGCGCCAGCGCGTCGTAATTGACCCAGGACTCTACAATCAGGCCCTTTGCGATCCGGTTAAGGTCCATGCCCGTATAGGTGACGACACGCCCCGTCGGGGCGACACCCAAGGAACGGCCCCTTTTGGGTGCCACGCGCGGAAAACCGAGTCATCACCAAATCACCCTCGGCGATCTCTTCGTGGACGAAGTAAGTCAAATTCGGGAAAGCGCTCCGGAACAGAGTGACCGCCTGCTTGATCCCTTCTGGCCCCCTCACCTGGCCGGACTCTGGCCCGCGGACAACATGGTCGACATAGTTGGGTGCGTACAGCTCGTCCGCGATCTCGAGCTTGCCTTGGCCCCAAAGCTCAAGCAGTACCCGCCTTCCGATCAGCCGGTTCGCGGCGGGCGCAGCCTCATCGCTCATTGTAGTCCCTCACCCGTCAATCATTCGGCGCCAAGGACGAGAGTCCAATAGGCGCGGCCGCTTCCTGCCTTTGCCATGGCGACACCGATCGCACTCACATTCGGGCGCAGGAGATTTTCGCGGTGCCCCGGGCTCCCTTCCCAATAGTGCATGACGTCGCTGAAGGACTTCTGACCCGCTGCAACATTCTCCGAAGCAATCTTGGCGTGATAGCCCGCGCGCGCGGCACGATCCATCGGTTTCGATCCATCAGAACCGTAATGGCCACCACTGTTCCGCTTCGCCTGATCCTCGGATTGCATGGCGGCCGCGCGCGACAGCCGCTCATCGAGGACCAGCGCGCGCCGCCCATTCTTAACGCGGAACACATTGATCTCGGCAAGGGCGGTTTGCGGGTTGAGGGGCTGCACCGGCTTCGCGGCGTATTCCGGCGACACGAATGTGACCGAGCAGCCGCCAAAGGGCTTCCATAAACATGGAATCGAAAACTCGGCCGAAGCCTCCGTCGCCGGCAAGCTTAGCAATATCGCTATAGTGATACGCCATCTCATCGCGAGAGTCCGTTAGGGGCGTTCAATCTACGACAAAGCTAGCAAGGTTAGGCATATGCTCATCTTGCGACTAGCCCATTTAAAACGTCGAGGATCTTTTTCGCACCCGCAGCATGGGAAAAACTACTCTGAAACGCCTTATAGCCGTTCTCGGATAGTCGCTGCCATAAAACGGTATCGTCATATAACCTTATGATTTGGTCGGCCATTGCACCGGGGTCGTCGGCAATCAAGATGTTTTCACCGTCGCGCAAACCGGCTCCTTCGGCTGCGATCGACGTGGCAACGACCGGCACCCCAAGACTCAGACTCGTGACGACCTTTCCCTTGAGTCCCGCACCGTACCGCAACGGCGCAACGCTTAGTCGACAAGCAGCAAACAATTGCTCAAGATTCTCGACACGGCCGCGCACTTCAATTTTGTCGGACGCCAGCGCCGCAATTTCGTCGGGAACATGCGACCCGGCGATGATGAAGCGATGCGGAAAGCCTCTCGCTTGGATGATTGGCCATACCTCGCGGACAAACCACTGCACCGCGTCGGCATTGGGTGAATGCCGGTAAGCCCCGATAAAGAGAACGTCGCGTCGTCGTTGCAGAGTCCGATCGCGAGGGTTGAGCCACCTGCCAAAGGGTCCAAGTGCGCGACTAAGGTGGCGAGCAGACCATTGCCAAGCCGATCCTGCTGGTCGCCGAGGCGTTTCGCGAAGGATCGGTATGCGGTGCAGGTTGGCCGCTGGCACGAGCTCTCGGAGCAAATCAAATTCGTACTTGCTAACGACGATCGACGCATCCGCTTTGGCAATCAAGTTTAATTCAATGGCCCGCTCATGCGAAGCCGCGTGTGCGTCAGTCTGGATGCCCGTCACCGCCGCTTTGCGCTGATTCCTCAGGAAGTGCAGATCGACCGCATGAAACAGAATCTTAGCCGAGGGCGCGACCTGCCGCACGCGATCAAATAAAAGCTTGGCGACATCCACGCGATAGAGCAGCACGATATCGGAGCGCGGAGCAAATGCATCAATGACGGCAATTAGCGAGGGCCATTCTGGCGAGGACAGCACCTTTATCCCTAATGCCTCGAGCGCCTTGGCGTAGCGTTCCGCCCGTTTGAGTGACTTCGGCGCGAACGTTACGTCAAATCCGGCGCGTGAGAGAATTTGCAAATATGAGAACGTGCTTGCCGAACCGCTGTCATTATCCGGCCTGGGCATGCGGTCGATGACGAGAATTCTTGCGCGCATGAAAATTACAGCTGGTCGATGTGAAACAGCGGGGAATTCGTGTTGACCAATGGCAGGACATCCCTCGCGCTCTTTCCGACGATTACGAGGTCCCAGGCGACTTCGGTGGGAAGCTGTGACAGCAGAGTATCGAAAAGTTGCGACGGAATGTCGGCCCGTACGGCAACGACACCGTCATCCACGAGATCCGGATCGTAAATCGAAAGATCGTAGCCACCATCTAAAAGCGCTTCGGCGAGCGTGACGAAGGGACTCTCCCTCACATCGTCGGTCCCGCTTTTGAAGCTCAGTCCGACCAATAAAATGCGCGAGCGTGGTGGCGCCCGGCTCACAATCGTCGCCATAAGAAAGTCTATGTGCGATAGGTTGCTTTCATAAATATGCCCGATGACGGGAGCGACAATCCCGACCTTTTGCATGCACGATGCAAGGGCAAGGACATCCTTCTTGAGACAAGGCCCTCCGAATGCCCCGCCTGGCCTCAGATAGGCGGCGGAAAGATTCAGCTTCGTATCAGCCAGAAAGAGATCGCTCACCTCACCCGGTGAGATGCCCGACTTCAGTGCAAAGCGGCCGATCTCGTTGGCAAAAGCAACCTTAAGCGCGTGAAAGGCATTATCCGCGAGTTTGGTGAGTGCAGCCACGTCGAACGACGTCGCGATGATCGGCGCTTCGATGTCGCGAAGGGCGTCGCGCAGAACTTGGGTGCTTCCGGGGCGACGTTCACCTATGACGATTCTCGCTGGCGCAAAATAATCCGCAACCGCACTGCCCTCGCGGGTGAACTCTGGATTGGAAGCAACCTCGTACAGCCTGCCTGGAGTCTCGCCCGCCCCCTCCGCAAAAGCCGGAATCACCTCATTGTCCATCGAACCGGGAGGGATCGTGCTCCGAATAACGAAAAGCATCGGCGGCAATGTTGGCGGCCGCGAGTGAATCGCATCGCCAAGTTGCCGAGCGACCGCCTTCAAATCGCAAAGATCTAGCACTCCATCTTCTAGGCCTCGCGTTCCCACGCAAATGAAGGCCAAGTCGGCCTCGGCGAGCCCGTTTAAGCTTGTCGCGACCGACAGGCGGCCGGCCGCATGGCCAGCCGCGACGAGATCAGACACACCCGGCTCCCGTATTGGCGACACTCCGCGCGCCACACAGTCACGGACATGGTCGCTCGTGTCCACTCCCACGACGATATGCCCATCGCGAAGAAGACCGGCTGCTGTTACGATTCCGACGTGCCCAAGTCCGATGACGAGAATTCGCATACATTTACTCTTACGCGTGCGATCGGTGGTAACAAGGCGACAAAAAGCGCACACGCCTCAACGCGGTGGCAAATCGGCCGGCTCTTTCACACCGGGTGTGGTCTGAACATCTACCTGACGACGTAGACGATCCTCCGCGCGGTCGGCTCGATCAGAACCCTTTGCCCGTTGATGTAGGCAAAGTCGTAATCCGAAGCCGGGATATCATAGGTCGCCGCCGCCGCGGGTAGCGCCGCACCGACCATCACCTCACCATTGACGATCACCGGCGTCACCGACTGCTGCGTTACGAAGGTTACGACGTTGGGCGGCGGAACGATCGGCGCGACGACGCCGACGGTCGGAGCCACCGGCACCATCACGCCAACGGGTGGCGTGGCGACAGAGGGTCCGTTGCCGGTCGGCACCACAACCGGAATGCCGAGCTGAGCGCCGACGACACTCATATTTTTTGCCTGACCGGCAGCCTTGGTGACAAGATAAGGCGCCGATGCCCAACCGGTCGCCCCGCCCGGAAGCGCGACGCTGCACCAGGAATAATCCGAGACGCATCCAGTGATTTCGACCGGGACATTGGCCGAAATCTGGTTCATCACCTGATATTGAAAGCCGGGGCCGCTCCGCACATTGAGATTGCCGGTTGGCGAAAAGGCGGTGACCGCGAGGGCCGGGCTAGAAACCAAGGCTGCACCCATGAGCGCGGCTAGACTAATCTTTGCGTGTACGCTTTGCATTACATTTCTCCCTTCACTGAAATCCCACGTGCTTGAAAGCCCTGCCCCTCACAACGGAATATTGTCGTGCTTCTTCCAAGGATTCTCGACATGCTTGTTGCGCAGCATCTGCAGCGCGCGAGCGACCCGCCGCCGCGTTGAATGCGGCATGATCACCTCGTCGATATAGCCGCGCTCCGCGGCCACGAACGGATTGGCGAAG
>DATBSU010000001.1:0-6479 GCA_036559585.1 Methyloceanibacter sp. | reverse complement strand
GAAGTGAGCCCGCTGGTGAAATTCGTCGGACGCGGCGATACCACCGTAGTTGACGCGTATCTGTCACCCTTGCTCCGCCGCTATGTCGATCGCATCGCCTCGGCTTTGTCGCGCGTGCGCCTGCTCTTCATGCAGTCCTCGGGCGGCCTCACCTCCGCGCATCTGTTCAAGGGCAAGGACGCGATCCTGTCGGGTCCAGCCGGCGGCGTGGTCGGCGCGGTCGGGACGGCGCGCATCGCGGGCTTCAACAAGATCATCGGCTTCGACATGGGCGGCACCTCCACCGATGTCTGCCATTTCGACGGCATCTATGAGCGGAATTTCGACAGCGTGGTCGCTGGGGTCCGCGTGCGGGCGCCGATGATGGCCGTGAACACGGTGGCAGCCGGAGGCGGCTCGATCCTGCACTACGACGGCTCACGCTTTCGTGTCGGCCCGGATTCGGCAGGGGCGCAGCCAGGGCCCCTCTCCTATCGGAACAGCGGCCCGCTCACCGTCACCGATGCCAATGTGATGACCGGCAAGTTGAGCCCCCAATACTTCCCGCATATTTTCGGACCTCGGCAAGACGAGTCGCTCGATGCGGACTCGGTGCGCAAGGCGTTCAAGTCCCTCGCCCGCAAGATCGGCGACGGACGAACGGCTGAGGAGATCGCAGACGGCTGCATTAGGATCGCGGTCGAGAACATGGCGAACGCGATCAAGTCGATCTCAGTGATGCGCGGCTATGACGTCACCGACTATGTGCTGAATGCGTTTGGCGGCGCGGGCGGTCAGCATGCGTGCCTCGTTGCCGACGCGCTCGGGATGACACGCGTCCTGATTCACCCGCTTTCCGGCGTGCTCTCGGCCTACGGCATCGGACTCGCCGCAATCAGTGCCACCCGGACGCATGCCGTGCTCGCGACGCTGAACGAAGACGGACTTGAGGCTGTTGCGAAGATTCGAGCACCGCTCGAGGCCGAGGTGAGACGAGAGGTCATGCGGCAAGGCGTCGAGAGCGAGGGGATCAGGATCGTGGCGCAAGCGCATCTTCGTTATGCCGGCACTGACAGCTCGCTCCCGATCCCTGTCGCATCTTTACGCGGCATGCAGGCGCTGTTCGAGATCGCGCATCAACAGCGCTTCGGCTTTGTCAGTCCCGAGAAAGACATCGAGATCGAGGCGATCGAAGTCGAAGCCAGCGGCGGCGGCGAGGCGCCGGATGAGCCGGATGCTCCGTCTTTGGCATCTTGCGCGCCCTCACCGCATGCGGCGGCCGACATCTTCACCAGTGGCGCCTGGCATGAGGCGCCGGTTCATCTCCGCGAGGAGCTGCAACCGGGTCATCGCATCGAGGGACCTTCTCTGATCATCGAAGCGCACCAAACCGTTGTGGTCGAGCCGGAATGGCACGCCGAGATCAGTGCGAAGCAGCATCTCGTCCTCACGCGGCGCGAGAAGCGGAAGGACGCAAAGGTCGGGAAGCAGGCCGATCCGGTGATGCTCGAGATCTTCAACAATCTGTTCGTCGCGGTCGCCGAGCAGATGGGCTACGCGCTGCAAAATACCGCGCGCTCAATCAACATCAAGGAGCGGCTCGACTTCTCCTGCGCGATCTTCGACGGCCGCGGACGGCTGATCGCAAATGCCCCGCACATCCCGGTGCATCTCGGCTCGATGGATCG
Organism: Methyloceanibacter sp.; assembly: GCA_036559585.1. Lineage (GTDB taxonomy): Bacteria > Pseudomonadota > Alphaproteobacteria > Rhizobiales > Methyloligellaceae > Methyloceanibacter. The sequence continues at coordinate 4,812 of DATBSU010000001.1, read as the reverse complement.
AAGCGTCGAGACGATCTTGCGGGAAGTGGAGAGTTTGAAGCCGGGCGACGTCTATATGCTGAACGCGCCCTATAATGGCGGCACGCATCTCCCGGACATCACCGTGGTGACGCCGGTGTTCGGCGAGAACAGCCCCGATCTCCTGTTCTTTGTCGCGGCGCGCGGGCACCACTCCGACATTGGCGGCATCGCGCCGGGCTCGATGAGCCCGAGGGCGAGAACAATCGAAGAGGAAGGCGTCTATATCGATCCGTTCAAGCTGGTGGAGAAAGGCCGCTTCCGCGAGGACGCGGTGCGGGCGCTTCTGACCGGAGCCCCCTACCCGGCGCGGAACCCCGAGCAGAACATTGCGGATCTGAAGGCGCAAGTCGCCGCCAACGAAAAGGGCGTGATCGAGTTGCGCAAGATGGTGGCGCGCTACGGGCTCGGCACCGTCCGCGCTTATATGGGTCATGTGCAGGACAATGCGGCGGCGGCGGTGCAGCGCGTCATCGCCAAACTGAAGACTTCACGCTTCGAGGTGGAGACCGATCAAGGCAGCCGCATCGCGGTCTGGATCAAGGTCGACAAAAAGAAGAAAACGGCGATTGTCGAATTCACCGGCACCAGCGCGATGCAGTCCGACAATTTCAACGCGCCGGAGCCGATCGCGCGGGCTTGCGTGCTCTATGTGTTCCGCACGCTGGTCGATGAGGACATTCCGTTGAATGCGGGATGCTTGCGGCATATCAAGATTGTGGTGCCGAAAGGCTCGATGCTGAAGCCGAAATTCCCCGCTGCCGTCGTCGCCGGCAATGTGGAGACGAGCCAGACTATCGTGAACTGTCTTTATGGCGCGCTCGGCGTGTTGGGGTCGGCGCAAGGCACCATGAACAATCTCACCTTCGGCAATGAACGTTATCAATATTATGAGACGATCGCGTCCGGCGCGCCGGCAGGCCCGGGCTTCGACGGGGTGCCTGCGGTGCAGACTCATATGACGAATTCGCGGCTCACCGATCCTGAGGTACTGGAACTCCGCTATCCGGTGCTGCTCGAGCGTTTCGAAATAAGGCGCGGGTCCGGTGGCAAAGGGGAGTGGCACGCCGGCGACGGGACGATCCGCGCCATCAGATTTCTGGAACGAATGGATTGCGCCATCTTGTCAGGCTTCCGCAGGATGCGGCCGTTCGGCGCCAAAGCCGGCGAGCCAGGGGAAGCCGGCGAGAACTGGGTGCGGCGCAATAACGGGACACTCGAGCGGTTGAAAGGTTGCGATCAAACCGTGCTCGATGCAGGCGAAGCGATTATCATCAAGACGCCGACCGGCGGGGGGTTCGGCAAACGCGGCAGGTGAGCTCCTCAGATATGAAGCGGGTTTGGTACGACCCTGACGGCGAGAACCATGCGCTGTTTCGCAGCGGCCAAGCCAGCTGGGTCAGTGCTTCGCCGGATCGCGTGGTCGACGACACATTCGGAGAATTCCCGATATCGGCGAACACCTATTGGGGCCTGCTTAACTTTGGAATTGTCGATCGGCTGGCAGAATTGCCGACCGAGTACCTGCTCGGCCCCTATGAAGAGGGTGTCCTCTCGCCTCCGGGCCTTAAGGAAGCCGCACGCATCTTGCGGGAGGCGGCTGCGGGACTTGACGAAGAGGCGCGCGAGGTCAAAGTCGGGAGTCAATTTGAGCCCGAGAGATTGGAATTCTGGATTCGTATCGACGTTCCCGCCTTTGGCGATGACCTGCTCGAATTGGCCGAGTTCATCGAGGCGGGGTCTCGCCGGAGATTTGCCGTCCAGCTCTGGCTATAAAAAGCGCGGGGCCGAAGTCCCGCCGATCGAACCACCCCCAGGAGAGATGGGCGCATGGCAAAGAAGGCGACGGCTCACAATCACCCGGCAATCGTTGCCGCCACCATCGGCTATGAGCGTTGGCTGCACGAGCGCTTAGATGTCGTCAAAGACGACCTCGATGAAAAGCATCGGCAGATGACGCGTTCGCTGTTCGCATTCCTGCGTGCGACCTTCTACCGCTGGGGACCGTTTTGGCTCGAGGTCTGCTCCCACCTCGCCGAGGCACCGCGGCTGCTGGCGGTGGGCGATCTGCATGTGGAGAATTTCGGGACCTGGCGCGACAAAGAGGGCAGGCTGGTCTGGGGCGTCAACGATTTCGATGAAGTCGCGGAAATGCCCTATACGCTCGATCTGGTTCGACTGGTCACGAGCGCGATCCTCGCCAAACATGAAAATGACCTCGCCATCGATGCCAGCAGCGCCGCCGCCGCCGTACTCGATGGCTATGCGGAAGCGCTGAAGGAAGGCGGCAAGCCGTTCATTCTCGAGGAAAGCCACCCCAATCTCCGGGAGATGGCGCTCGGCGCGGAGCGCGACCCGGTCCATTTCTGGTCGAAGCTCACCAAGGCGGACCCGGTCACACCATCCAAACATATTCAGAGACTGTTGCACCGGTCGCTTCCCGATGGGTCGGAGAAGGTCGCGTACTCTCATCGCATCGCCGGAGTGGGAAGCCTTGGCCGGCCGCGATATGTCGCTGCGGCTTCTTGCGAAGGCGGTCTCGTCGCGCGCGAGGCGAAGGCATGGTTGCCTTCGGCTTGGGGTTGGGCCAAGGGGCGGCCGAAGGAACGCGCTTTCTCGCTTCGGCTGCTCAAGCATTCGGTGCGGCAGCCGGACCCCTACTACATAGTCGAGGATGGATGGGTGGTCCGCCGGATCGGTCCGCATTGCGGACGCATCGAACTTGCGGATTGCCCTAAGCGGCGGGACGAACGGCTGCTCCTGAGGGATATGGGCCGCGAGACGGCCAACCTCCACCTCGCGACTTTCGATCAGCGAGACAATATGCTGCACGATTTGAGCGAGCGGAAAACCGACTGGCTGCTGAATGCCGCGCAAGCCATGGCGAAGGCGACCGAACAAGATTGGGAAAACTTCCGCTCCTCGCCATTGGCAAACAGCGAAAGCAAAGGGCGCGGGGGATAGCCCCGCGCCCTCGCGACGATCTTTATTCTGTATCGGCCGGTTATGTCGCCGCAGGACCGGGCCGGCGGTCGGCCATGAACTGGTCGAACTCCGCCTTGTCCTTGGCGTGACGAAGCCGCTGCAAGAAGGTTTGGAACTCGTCCGCCTCCTCCTGGAGACGGTGAAGCGTCTCTTCGCGATATTCGTCGAAGGCTCGGTTGCCGGTCGAGCTGAACGGCGTCATGCCGCTCCGCCAACGCGCCATCTCGCGCCCGATATCAGACTCCCGCAAACTCCGTTTCCATCCGCATCCCATGCGTCCGCTCCAGATCATATAGGCCAAGACTGAAAGCCCAATGGGCCACCACAACACGAAGCCAACGATCATCGCCGTGATCCAGGCCGGCTTCCCATAGTCATCCAACGTCGTAATCGCTCGCTGCATCCAGGGATCCCTTCCTTCGGTGTGAATGTTATTCACATTCACATAGGTGGCCCTCCCGCGCCGGGAGTCAAGGCCTGCGGGAAAATGTGATCAGGGGGCGGGATTTAAGGCGTCTGCTGCCAGAATCGGGAATTCTTAACCTGCGGGCAGTTAGCCTCTCGGTCAGGGAATGGCCGAAAAGCCAGTTCAAGGTCGGGGGACCATGCCACTTACCTATCGCCACCTGACGCTGGTCGGGGCCGTGTTGCTGCTGGCGGCCTGTTCGGGCCCGCTTGCCGCGGCCCCGATGAAGCTGGCAGACGCCAAGCCGCATGATGGGGTCGCATCCGCCCACACCATGCCGGTGCAAGGCATCGACGTGTCCGCCTGGCAAGGCGACATCGACTGGGCGAAGGCGCGCGCCGCCGGGACTCGCTTCGCCTTCATCAAGGCAACCGAAGGCGGCGACCATCTCGATCCGAAGTTTCTCGAAAACTGGCAAGGCGCGAAGAACGCTGGTGTCGCGCGGAGCGCCTACCACTTTTTATATTGGTGCCGGCCTGCGCATGAGCAGGCGCTGTGGTTCATGCTGAACGTGCCGCCGGACCCGGATGCGCTGCCGCCGGTGCTCGATGTCGAATGGAACACGCATTCCAAGACCTGCCCGAAGAAAATTTCTCGCCAGGACGCGCTCGACAAGATCAAAATCATGCTTGCCGCCATGGAGGACTACACCGGCAAGAAGCCGATCATCTATACCGATCCGCTATTTCATCGCGAGGTGCTGGAGGGCGAGCTTCCCAATTATCATTTCTGGCTGCGCTCGGTCGCGGCGGAACCGCAAGACAAATATTCGGATCGAAGCTGGACGTTCTGGCAGTTCACGACGACCGGCAAAGTGCCCGGGATCGCGGGCAAGGTCGACCGCAATGTCTATGGCGGCAACGACGCGGATTGGGATCGTCTGATGCAATGGCTGCAAGCAGGTCGATAGCCGGCTGAGAATAGTCATCCACTGATTTGACCGCACACGCCATGACGTTCCAGCGTTCTTTGAGCTGTTGGATTAATACCGTTTTTTCAATTGCTTAGCTTGTCCTTTTCGAATTGATCTTGTAAGGCCAAGACCGCATTCGCGTGACCTTGGGGGATCGAACCATGAGGATCTTTTTCGCCGCCGCTGCAATTTCGCTGTCGCTCAGCCCGGCTCTCGCCGAAGAGCCAAAGGACATTCTAAACGTCTCTTACGATGTGTCGCGCGAACTCTATGCGGACATCAACAAGGCGTTCATTGCGAAATACAAGGCCGACACCGGCAACGATTTGACGATCAACCAGTCGAATGGCGGCTCATCGAAGCAGGCGCGCGCCATCCTCGACGGACTTAAAGCCGACGTGGTGACGTTCAATCAGGTCACCGATATCCA